>NZ_JBBKBS010000001.1:0-251035 GCF_037890285.1 Phocaeicola sp. HCN-40430 | reverse complement strand
CTTCACTTTTTTCTCATCACCTACCTTATTAATTCTGATAAATATCTACCTTTGCAAATCTATAGACTAACATAATTTCTATTCGTCCTTATCCTTTTATGGCAAAAGAAAAAACAATCTATATCTGTACTAATTGCGGGCAAGAATCCCCTAAATGGGCCGGTAAATGTCCTGCATGTGGACAATGGAATACTTTTGTAGAAGAAGTTGTACGCAAAGAGACACCCGTAGCCAAACATGTAGCACGTGGTATAGAATCCGTTCACTCAAAGCCGCAGTATCTGAAAGAAATTGTATCGAGCGATGAACAGCGTATCAATATGTACGATGAAGAGCTCAACCGCGTATTAGGCGGAGGATTGGTACAAGGATCACTTACTTTAATAGGCGGAGAACCCGGTATAGGAAAATCCACCCTTGTCTTACAAACGGTTTTACGTTTAAAAGACAAAAAGATACTTTATATCTCGGGAGAAGAAAGCGCCCGCCAACTCAAACTGCGTGCAGACCGCATTCCACATCCCGAAGAAAATCATCTTCAAATTGCATGTGAAACCTCTTTAGAACAAATCTTCACTCATATAAAGAACACTGCACCCGACCTAGTTATCATCGACTCCATACAAACTATTTCAACGGAAAGCATTGATTCTTCTCCAGGCAGCATTGTACAAGTACGTGAATGCTCAGCCTCTATCCTTAAGTTTGCCAAAGAAACAGGAACTCCTGTCATACTAATCGGACATATCAATAAAGAAGGAAGCATTGCCGGCCCTAAAGTTTTGGAACACATTGTAGATACCGTTCTCCAGTTTGAAGGTGACCAACATTATATGTACCGAATTTTGCGAAGCATCAAAAACCGTTTCGGAAGTACAGCAGAACTAGGTATTTATGAAATGCGACAAGACGGACTCCGCCAGGTAAGCAACCCTTCCGAACTACTATTAACCCAAGACCATGAAGGAATGAGCGGAGTCGCCATTGCCTGCGCAGTAGAAGGCATCCGTCCTTTCCTTATCGAAGTACAAGCCCTGGTCAGCACTGCCGCCTACGGAATGCCTCAACGCTCGGCGACCGGATTCGATCTGCGCCGCATGAACATGCTTCTGGCTGTACTCGAAAAAAGAGTAGGTTTCAAACTGGCCCAGAAAGATGTATTTCTGAATATAGCAGGAGGACTAAAGGTAAACGATCCGGCTATCGACCTGGCAGTCATCAGTGCCATCTTGTCCAGCAACATGGATACTGAAATAGAAACCGGAGTGTGTATGGCAGGAGAAGTAGGATTAAGTGGAGAAATACGTCCGGTCAACCGTATTGAACAACGTATCAGCGAAGCTGAAAAACTCGGATTTACCCGTATGCTTGTCCCCAAGCACAATTTACAAGGATTGGATAGAAAAAAAATAAAAATCGAACTTGTCCCTGTCCGGAAAGTAGAAGAAGCTTTCCGCCAGCTGTTCGGATAACTTCATCTCAAATATGATAAACGAATACCAAATAAGAGTACTGCCAGAACAGGCAGCAAACGAGCAGTCGTTAAAACAATATATCGGTCGGGAGAAAGGCATCGATATACGCACCATCCATGCTATACGCATATTGAAGCGAAGCATTGATGCCCGCCAACGTACAATCTTTATCAATCTGAAGATTCGTGTGTTCATCAACGAAGAACCAACCGAAACAGAGTATATTCCTACAGAATATAAAAATGTATCAGACAAGCCATCCGTCATTGTTGTAGGAGCAGGCCCGGGAGGTCTCTTTGCAGCCCTTAAACTGATAGAACTTGGTCTGCGCCCCATCGTTGTCGAACGAGGAAAAAATGTACGCGACCGCAAAGAAGACCTGGCAAGAATCAGCCGCGAGCATAAAGTAGACTCCGAATCCAACTACAGTTTTGGAGAAGGAGGAGCGGGTGCATACTCTGACGGGAAGCTCTATACCCGCAGTAAAAAACGTGGAAATGTCGACAAGATATTAAATGTATTCTGCCAACACGGAGCAAGTACCTCTATTCTGGTAGACGCACATCCTCATATCGGAACAGATAAGCTACCCCGCGTCATCGAAAATATGCGCAACACTATTCTTGCTTGCGGAGGTGAAGTACATTTCCAAACCCGAATGGATGCTCTGATTATAGAACACAATAAAATTATAGGAATTGAAACCCATACAGGACAAATCTTTAAAGGTCCCGTAATTCTCGCTACAGGTCACTCGGCAAGAGACGTATACCGTTGGTTATACTCCCACCAAGTACCTATTGAAAGCAAAGGAATTGCAGTCGGAGTCCGTCTGGAGCATCCATCTGCTTTAATAGACCAAATACAATACCATAATAAAAATGGAAGAGGGAAATATTTGCCAGCTGCCGAATACAGTTTTGTACAACAAGTAGAAGGCAGAGGAGTATACAGTTTCTGTATGTGTCCGGGAGGCTTTGTTGTTCCGGCAGCCAGCGGTCCACACCAGCTGGTAGTAAACGGAATGAGTCCCAGCAACCGTGGCACAAAATGGAGCAACTCCGGCATGGTAGTAGAAATTCGTCCTGAAGACCTGCTCCATCCCGACCTTCAGCTGACACCTGGAGAACTTATACCCGGTTCCGAACTGGCACAAACAGAAGCCCTCATCCAGGCATCCGGCAAACAAGAAAAAGATAATCTTCATGTTTTGTCTATCATGCGATTTCAGGAACAATTGGAGCAACTATGCTGGCAACAAGGTAATATGCGCCAAACAGCCCCTTCACAGCGAATGGTAGACTTTACTCAAAAAAGACTGAGCTACGATCTCCCTAAGAGTTCGTACAGTCCCGGATTGGTTTCCTCTCCTTTGCACTTTTGGATGCCCCCTTTCATCAGCGAACGTCTGAGCAAAGGTTTCCAACTTTTTGGAAAAAGTTCAAGAGGATTTCTAACCAACGAAGCAGTTATGATTGCCGTAGAGACACGAACTTCTGCCCCTATACGTATTGTACGTGATAATGAGACCTTACAGCATGTGACAATTGAAGGTTTATTCCCTTGCGGTGAAGGAGCAGGTTACGCAGGTGGTATAGTCTCAGCAGGTATTGACGGAGAACGTTGCGCAGAAGCCGTTGCAGCATATTTAAGTTAAACCTATGATAAACAAGACTCCCGAAATAGCAATAATCGAGCCGAACACACTGACAGCATTAGGACTACAGACCATTCTGGAAGAGTTGATTCCTGATGCTATCATCCGTGTGTTTCCAAGTTTTGCAGCTTTGATAGATGATACTCCCGATATGTATGCTCACTATTTTGTGTCTATTCACATATATTTTGAGCATACCTCTTTCTTCCTTGAACGCTTTCCCAAAGCAATTGTATTGTCCACCAACGAGCACCCTCTACTCAAAAACAACATTCCCAATCTGAATATCAGTCTCCCCAGAGAGCAACTGATTCTATCTCTTATGCAATTGCATACCCATGGGCATAACTCCTCTCAACACCCCCATTCCTCTGCGTCTCCAGCAGAAGAACACGAATTATCCCCCCGAGAGATAGAAGTGCTAATTCTGTTGACCAAAGGATTTATCAATAAAGAAATAGCAGAAAAACTGAATATCGGGCAGACCACCGTCATAACCCACCGCAAAAACATTACAGCCAAATTAGGCATTAAATCCATTGCCGGACTGGCTATTTATGCCGTAATGCACGGTTACATAGAAGCCGACCGAATATAAGTGTAATAAAGCCTAAATTATTTTGATAGCCCACTGATTTTTCCGACATTTGCATAATGTGCTTATGATATAAGATGTTATGCAAAAATTTTTTATAACTATATATTTTCTACTGACATTACTACCCCTACGCGCACAAATCTTTCAATATATTGAAATGGAAAACGGATTGAGCAGCCGGCGGGTATTATCCATACAACAAGATCCACAAGAATATATGTGGATCTTGACTCACAAAGGAATAGACCGATATGACGGAAAACAATTCTACCACTATAAACTACAGAGTTCTAAAAGGGTCATGAATTTCTATCCGGATCTCAATACCCTCCATATAGATTCGGACAGCATCCTTTGGGAGTATGGAAAAGACGGCTATGTATTCCGTTTTAATGCACTCAAAGACTCTTTTCAATTAGTTTTCGATTTACACGATCAATATCCTCACCTAAAACAAACTCCTATATCAACAGTTTATTTTGATAAAAAGGATTATATCTGGTTTTGCTGTGGAAATAATATAATCCGATTCCATACAAAGACTAAGAAGTCGCAAATTTTATCGGAAAATATAAAAGAAAATATCATGGGTATAACCGAAGCCCCAAAGGGTATATTCTATTTTGCGACCAATAAGACTATATATAGGATTACTTTTTCCGATCAGAAGACAGCAACCAAAATAGAAAATGTGGATATAGGCAATATGCGCCTGATCAATTACATCTACTATCATCAGAATACCGACAAGCTAATTATCAGTACTCTGATGAATGGTTTATACGTCTATACCCCACATGAAAACAAAATCAGCAAATTAGAAAACACACTAAAAGATGTAGGCATCAACACCATTAAGCCCTATAAAACCCCATACGAAGTGTTGATAGCCACAGACGGAGATGGAGTCTATAAATTAAATCTGAAGACTCACCAGCTTGAACACTTCTTAAAAGAAGATTACGAAAAGCCTAATAAAATGAACGGAAGCATTATCAAAGATATTTACATTGATAAAGCTCACCGCATATGGAATGTTATTTATCCTACAGGCATTACCGTATATTCTGAAAAATATCCTGGCTACGAATGGATAAAAGAGTCAAGAACGAACCAAAACTCTCTTATCGACGATAGAATAAATGCAATTTTACAAGACTCTGAGGGAGATACATGGTACGCTACAAGTAACGGCATCAGCTGCTTCGACGTCAGTGAAAAGAAATGGAAAAACTATATTTCTCCATCCAGTAAAGATACCCCGAATGACAACCGTATCTTCATCTCCTTATGCGAGCTGGAGCCGGGAGTTATTGTTGCCGGAGGATATATGTCTGGTACTTATTTAATCAACAAGCGAACTGGAAAAGTAACCTTTTCATTCCAACAGGCTGTGACCAAAGGAGAAACTCCCGACAAGTATATACGCAGTATCCACCGCGATAAATCCAATACTATCTGGAGCGGAGGATTCTATAGTTTACGTTCCTATAATCTACAAACCAAACAAAGCCATCAATACAATACGGCTTACCCTATCACTTGTGTCAAAGACAGAGATGAACATTCACTTTGGATAGGAACAGTCAACGGAATTTATATTTTCGATAAACAAAAGAAACAATTTATCACACAAGACAACCTTCCTAATACCGGATGTGTCAACTGTATCTATCAAACCAATGATGGTAGCAAGACCTATATCGGTACTTATGGAAACGGATTATTTATTTTCGATAATAAAAAAAATACACATATCCATTACTATCTGGATAATAGTGGACTGATAACCAACAATATTTATAGTATTATTCCTAATAAACGAGGAAACCTTATTTTAGGTACAGAAAACGGACTTTCACAGTTTAATACAAAAGATCATATATTTATCAATTGGACAAAAGAACAAGGTTTATTATCAGCCAATTTCAATCAGAACGCAGCCGTACACACCAATAATGGTTATCTGATTTTTGGTAGTAACGAAGGGGCTATTATTTTACCAGACAGTATCGATTTCCCTAATAGCTTCTCAAGCCACATGGTATTCAGCGATTTGAGTATCATGTATCAAACTGTATACCCACAAGAAAAGGATTCCCCCTTACAGAAGCCTCTGAACGAGACTTCTATTATCCAATTGGAATACGACCAAAATACGTTCTCTTTAAATGTATCGTCAATTAATTATGACAATCCATCGAACATTTTATACAGTTGGAAATTAGAAGGATTCTATGAGCATTGGACACAAGCATCTACCAATAACTTAATCCGATACACCAACCTTTTTCCGGGAAACTATACACTGAAAGTACGTTCCATTTCATTTGATAACAACCAGGTATTGGAAGAACGCAGCATACAGATTATTGTAGACCGTCCATTCTGGCTCACATTCTGGGCTTTCCTGATTTATGCTTTAATACTTGTTGGTATTGCATATGCCATTATGCGATATCAAATCATAAGAAGAGAACGAAAAACATCTCAGGAAAAAATTAATTTCTTTGTTCATACAGCCCATGATATACGTACTCCGCTGACACTGATAAAAGCTCCATTGGGAGAAATTCTGAAAAATGAGCAACTGTCAGAACAAGGACTGGTAAACATTAACCTTGCCATGCAGAATACAGACAACCTGTCTAACCTGGCAAATAACCTGATGAATTTTCAAAAAGAAGAATTGTATAGCTCTACTGTTATGGTCAGCCAACAGGAACTTAATCAATACCTGAGCAGTTATCTTCTCCAGTTTGAAAATTACGCGAAACAAAAAGGACTTAATCTGCAGTATAAAAGCAATTTTGAGCATCTTGATGTATGGATTGACTGCAACAAGATGGACTCTATTTTGCGCAATCTGCTCAGCAATGCATTAAAATACACTCCTTCGGGAGGAAGTGTAACTGTAGAAGCCTCTCACACCAAGAACAACTGGACTGTTGTGGTTACAGATACAGGTATTGGTATCCCTAAACAAGACCAGAAAAAGTTATTCAAATTTCTGTTCAGAGGAAGTAATGCTACCAATCAGTTGATTACCGGTTCGGGAGTAGGAATGCTGCTGACGTATCGACTCATCAAAAACCATGAAGGAAAAATCAGCTTTAACAGTACAGAAAATGTAGGTTCTTCATTCCAGCTTACTTTCCCAATCAAAGGCAATAACTATCAATACAAGAACGATTCACTTCCGCACGATGTATCAAGCGCCTTAGTGTTGCAGGAAAATATAACTCCTATTATTACTGAGAAAGAAAATTCGGACGCTCCACTTATTATGATAGTGGAAGATAACAATAGTCTACGTTCTTTCTTATTGCAAAGTTTGTCTACCCAATACCGTGTTACAGGAGCCGAAAACGGATTAGAAGCCATAGAAAAAATAAAGCAAGAACAGCCCGATCTCATTCTTTCAGATGTAATGATGCCTGTCATGAGTGGAGAAGAGCTTTGCAAAGCTATCAAAAGCAATATTGAAACCAGTCATATTCCTATTATCCTGCTCACAGCATTGGGAGACCGGGAGCATATTTTACGTGGCTTGGAGACAAAGGCCGACATGTACATTGTAAAACCATTCGACCTTACAGTTCTGAAAGCAAACATCAGCAATGTGCTTGAAAACAGAGAACTTATGCGTACTCGTTTCCAACAAGTAAACCCGTCTCCATCAGAAACAGAAGCAGAGAGTTCCCTTCCCCAATTGTCGAATTTGGATGATGAGTTTATGAACAAAGTCACAGCATTAGTCAAAGAAAAAATGAGTGCTGAGCTGAATGTAGATATACTCTGTGCTGCCATGAATATGAGCCGTACCAGCTTCTATAACAAGATGAAAGCACTGACAGGTATTCCCCCTGCCGACTTCATCCGAAACATCCGAATGAAAGAAGCTGCAATTTTACTGAAAAGCAAGCAATACTCCGTGACAGAAGTAGCAGAAATGGTAGGAGTTTCTGATCCCAAATACTTCACCGATGTATTTAAAAAATTTTATGGGGTTCCTCCCAGCACGTATATGAAACAGAATAACTGATTATGAATTTTTACATTAAATCATTCCTCATCTTCTTCCGCATTGGTATTTTTACCATCGGAGGAGGATACGCAATGGTCCCTTTGATAGAGACAGAACTTGTAAATAAACGAAAATGGATTTCACAAAGTGATTTCCTCGACTTAATGGCTTTAGCCCAAACGGTGCCCGGTATTTTTGCTGTCAACATAGCCATCTTCATCGGTTATAAACTACGAAAATTCTGGGGAGCTTTTTGGATGGCATTAGGAACAATCCTACCTTCTTTTTTCATTATTCTGGCTATTGCTTTATTCTTCCAGCAGATGAAAGACAACTCGGCAGTAGAGAGTATTTTTAAAGGAATCCGTCCTGCTGTGGTAGCCTTAATAGCTGTTCCCACCTTCAAAATGGCCAAATCAGCCCGTATCAACCGATATAATTTATGGATACCGGTTGTTTCTGCCCTACTTATCTGGCTGCTTGATTTCTCCCCTATATACATTATTATACTTAGCGGATTGGGAGGATACTTATACGGACGTTTCCAGAGAAATAAACAAAATCAACTAAAGGAGGAAAAATAAAATGATTTTCTTACAACTGTTTTATACATTCTTTAAAATAGGCCTGTTCGGATTTGGTGGAGGATATGCCATGCTTTCCATGATTCAGGGAGAAGTGGTAACCCGTTACGAATGGCTTTCTACTTCCGAGTTTACAGACATCATAGCCATCAGTCAGATGACTCCCGGTCCTATCGGTATCAATTCGGCTACTTATGTAGGATATAGTGCAGTAGTCAATGCCGGTTATTCGCACGCCATAGGAGTATTAGGTTCCGTGTTGGCCACCTGTGCAGTAGTACTCCCCTCTTTTATTTTAATGATAACTATCAGCAAATTTTTTTTAAAATACCAAAAACATCCGATTATCGCTTCTGTCTTCAGCGGACTTCGTCCTGGTGTAGTCGGATTGCTGGCTGCAGCCGCTCTTGTATTAATGAATGGTGAGAACTTCGGAACAGATACCAGACAAATTATAATCAGTTGCATTTTATTTGCAGGAGCATTTTTAGCCTCCTACCGCTACAAGGTCAACCCCATTTTACTCATTGTAATCTGTGGTGCTACAGGTTATTTCATATTCAATTAATTCAAGCCATTTATAACCATGAAACATACAATTTTTCCCCTCTACCTGATTTTATGTCTTCTACTTTCTGCCTGCGGAGCTCGGAAACAATCCAGTTCTCCGAAATCAGAAGGAGATACTCTGACACTGAAATATGCCAAAAACCTATGTATCGTCAAGTACAACGACTATACCCTTGCCACTCTTCGGAATCCGTGGGATACAACTAAAGTCTTACGCACTTACATTCTGACTGATAAGTCGAAGCCTCAGCCTAGTTCACTCCCTCAAGGCACCCTTGTACAAGTTCCACTCTCACGTTCCCTCATCTATTCTTCCGTTCATTGCAGCCTGTTAGACGAACTGGAAGCCGTCAATCAGATAAAAGGTGTATGCGATCTTTCCTATATAAGTATACCCTCTATCCAGGAAGGCTGCCGAAGCGGGAAAATTACCGATGCAGGAAACAGTATGAGTCCGGATATCGAAAAGATTATCGACATGCATCCGGATGCCATCCTTCTTTCCCCTTACGAAAACAGCAACGGATACGGACGGATAGAAAAACTGAATATACCTATCATCGAATGTGCCGACTACATGGAAACATCACCACTGGGGCGGGCAGAATGGATGCGCTTTTTCGGCCTTCTTTACGGATGTGAGCACAAAACCGATTCGTTATTTGCTCAAGTAGAAAAAGAATATTCCGATATAAAATCAAAGACTTCCTCCTTATCAGAACGTCCTTCCGTATTCAGCGAACTGAAAATCGGTTCTACATGGTACGTAGCAGGAGGCAACAGTACCACCAGCCAATTCTTTGCAGATGCCGGTGCACGTTATGTTTTCTCCCAACTGCCACAAAGCGGATCGGTAGCTTTATCGGCTGAAGCCGTTCTTGACAAGGCACAAGATGCCGATTTCTGGCTCATCAAATACAACCAGGAAAAAGACAAAACCTATACAGATTTAAAGAAAGAAGATGCAATATATGCGCAGTTCAAAGCTTTTAAAGAACGACAGACTTATGGATGCAACACCCACTATATCCGTTTCTACGAAGAATCTCCTTTCCATCCGGAATATCTGCTGAAGGACTTCGTAAAAATCTTCCATCCCGAATTATTGCCAGACTACCAGTCACACTATTTCCACTCACTCAACGAATAGACCTATGAGCGTATACCCCTTAAACCATAAAGGATATACTTACGGCATCGTATTGTCTGCCGTAATTGTATTGCTACTTTTTGCCAATTTAATATTCGGCTCCGTCGACATTCCCTTTAGCGAAGTACTACGAATTTTGTCGGGAGAAACCTCAGAAAAAGCCAGTTGGAATTTTATCATTTGGGAGTCCCGCTTTCCGCAAAGCATTACAGCCCTACTTTGCGGAGCCGCTCTTTCCGCCTCAGGCCTAATGCTACAGACAGTCTTCAATAACCCTCTGGCAGACTCATCCATCTTAGGAATCAGTTCCGGTTCGAGCCTTGGTGTAGCCTTGATTATGCTCACCGGAGGAGGAAGCATTACTGCCGGCACCTTTGCTCTGTCCGGATTTCTGTCCGTCATAGCCAGTGCCTTTATCGGAGCCATTGTCATCATGGCACTTATTATCTTCCTGTCTACTCTCATCAAAAACAATATCATGCTACTCATCACCGGTATCATGATTGGATACGTCACCTCTTCTGTTATCTCGCTACTGAACTTTTTCTCTACAGCCGAAGGTATCCAGTCTTTCGTCATCTGGGGATTAGGAAATTTCGGTGGTGTTTCTTCAGAAATTCTTCCTTATTTCACACTCTTCATAGTGGCAGGACTTCTCATTGCCATTCTGCTTATCAAGCCCCTCAATGCCCTGCTTTTGGGTACACGGTACGCAGAAAATTTAGGTATCAATATCCGCCGCATCCGTAGTCTGCTGCTCATTGCTACCGGTTTGCTGACAGCTACTACCACCGCTTTTTGCGGGCCCATCTCTTTCATCGGACTGGCGGTTCCCCATATCACCCGGCTGATGCTCGGCACTTCCAACCACAATTCACTGATGCCCGTCACCCTGCTTACAGGTAGTGCCATTGCCCTGCTCTGCAATCTTATCTGCATCCTGCCCGGAGATGCCGGCATCATTCCCCTCAATGCAGTGACTCCTATTCTCGGAGCACCTGTCATTATCTATGTCATTATTAACCAACGGAAGATTCAATACTTTAACTAATGAAGCAAACAGAGATTATCATCGAAGGAAAAGATGTAAGTATCGGATATCGACACGGAAAACAAGAGCAAACGATACATAGCCGACTGAATTTCCAGCTTCGGCAAGGTGAGCTGACTTGTCTTTTAGGAGCCAATGGAGCCGGAAAGTCGACCTTACTCCGTACGCTTGCTGCCGCACAGCCGGCTTTATCGGGACATCTTCATCTCTTGGGAAAACCTCTAGCCGAATATAGCGAGCGAGAACGTTCGCGCACCATCGGTGTAGTGCTGACAGACAAGACACAAGCCGGAGGACTTACAGTATACGAACTGGTTGCCTTAGGACGCCAACCTCATACCGGTTTCTTCGGAAGATTGCGTCAGGAAGATAAGGAGTTGGTTCATCATGCGCTTCATGCTGTAGGAATAGCCCACAAGGCACAATGTTATACAGCCGAACTCTCGGACGGAGAACGACAGAAAGTCATGATTGCCAAAGCACTGGTACAGGAATGTCCACTGATCCTACTCGATGAACCGACTGCTTTCCTTGATGTGGTCAGCCGCATTGAGATTATGACTCTGCTTCATCGTCTGGCTTCGGAAGAAAAAAAAGCCATCCTTCTCTCTACCCACGACATTGAGCAGGCTCTTGTTTTATCCGACCGCCTGTGGTTGCTGACGCGCGAAGAAGGCTTACAGTGCGGAGTAACTGAAGATTTGATTTTACATAATCGGATGGATAGTCTTTTCCCCCACGAAGACATCCGTTTCGACCTGATGCACGGTATCTACTCTCCTACAGTGAAAGGAGAAAAAAGAATCTACCTTAAGACTGAAAACGAAACCTTACGCCACTGGACAGAAAATGCGCTGAACCGCAATGGTTATCTTTGTATGCCGCAAACGGAAGAAAAAGCCTTTCCGGCTTTGGAAATCCATTCTCCATACGATATCAAGTATACAGACGTAAATCACATCACCTGTCAGTTTCAGTCTTTTGAGGAACTACTGAAGGAAATTGCCTGCCGCTAAAATTCAGTGAGACTTGCTCCTTTGTCAGTTTACCTCAGGAAGAAAAAAGGAAACCATCCGACGACAGAAAATACTCCTCATGCAGTACTTACAAGTGAGTAGTGTACTCATCACTTGAAAAAAGTCCAGTACTCACAAGGAAAAACTCCAGTACTCACTTGTAAGTAGTGGCGGTACAACAAAAGCCATTTCCGGAAAACTCCTATATGGCCTGTAGTTGTTCCTAACAGAAGAGATACACCCCCGCATTGAACAAGACTCAAGTTTCATTTGTTAACACAAAAAGTAATTCTACCTAAACACAAATAATTGATTATGATTACAGCAGAAAACATTTTACTTATCGGATCGATTCTTATCTTTTGCAGTATCCTGATCAGCAAAACAGGGTACCGCTTCGGGATTCCTACCCTGTTATTATTCCTGCTCGTCGGTATGCTTTTCGGAAGCGACGGACTGGGCATCCAGTTCAACAGTGCTTCTGATGCACAGTTTGTAGGGATGGTAGCCTTGAGCATCATCCTGTTTACAGGAGGAATGGATACAAAACTGCAAGAAGTGCGTCCGGTAATGGTACAAGGTATTCTGCTTTCTACCGTAGGCGTTCTGCTTACCACCCTGCTTACCGGTACATTCATTTTCTATATATCCGGATGGAACAGCACCAACATTGAGCTGACCTTTATGGTTTCTCTGCTGTTGGCAGCTACCATGTCGTCGACCGACTCGGCTTCTGTATTCAATCTGCTCCGTTCCCAGCGAATGAACTTAAAGGAAAATCTCCGTCCTATGCTGGAACTGGAAAGCGGAAGTAACGACCCTATGGCCTATATGCTTACCATCGTACTGATAGAAGTTATCAGTAGCGGTAGCGAGCTTAGCGCCTGGCACATCGGACAAGGCTTGTTTACACAGTTTGTATTTGGAGGAATTATAGGTTATGCATTCGGGCGGTTTGCCATCTGGCTGATTAATAAGATCAATCTTTCCAACAGCTCTCTGTATCCCATCCTGCTGTTAAGCCTCATCTTCATAACCTTTACTCTGACTGACTTTGTAAAGGGAAACGGTTATCTGGCTGTATACATCTTGGGAGTAGTAGTAGGAAATGCCAAACTTGCCTTCCGTAAAGACATAAATACCTTTATGGACGGACTGACATGGCTTTTCCAGATAATCATGTTCCTTACCTTAGGATTACTGGTCAACCCACACGAGTTGCTCGATGTTGCCGGTGTTGCCTTGCTTATCGGACTCTTCATGATTGTGATAGCCCGTCCGGTCAGCATCTTTGCCTGTCTTCTTCCTTTCCGCCACATCAGCCATAAGGCCCGTCTGTTTGTATCATGGGTAGGATTGCGAGGTGCTGTTCCCATTATCTTTGCCACCTATCCGGTCATTGCTCAGATACCCGGCTCCAACCAGTTGTTCAACATTGTATTTTTCATCACTCTGTTGTCGCTGGTTCTGCAAGGTATGACTATAGCCAAAGTAGCCAAATGGCTGAAGCTTGATCTTCCGCAAGAAAAAGAAGGAAATGATTTCGGTATTGAACTGCCCGATGAAATCGATTCTCAGCTGCACGAAATAATACTGACCCCCGAATTGCTGAAATCCGGCAACCGCCTGGCCGATATGCATATTCCACAAGGTACATTGGTCATGCTCATCAAACGAGGCAATGAGTTTCTGATTCCTAACGGACAAGCCGAACTGCATGCCGGCGACAAACTGCTTATCATATCGGAAAACAAGAGCGTTCCACAGGCTCAATAAATACACCATTAAAGAAGTGCCTCTTCGGGTAGTAACATTCCACCCAAAGAGGCACTTCCTATATCTATTCTTATCTCGAACCAATCTTTCGGATTATTCACCCGGCAACCGTCCGTTTTCTTTCCTTTATTTCTTCCGTTCCAGTTCCTGCAAACTTTCCATCTTCTTGGTTTCAAGGAACTCGTAAATACCACAAAGATGTTCTTTCACACGTTTGTTGCCAAACTCATACACCTTTGTTACCAGTCCGTCGAGGAAGTCACGGTCGTGTGATACCACAATCAGCGTTCCGTCGAAATCCATCAGTGCCTGCTTCAGAATATCCTTGGTCTTCATGTCAAGATGGTTGGTAGGCTCGTCCAAAATCAGCAAGTTGACCGGTTCCAACAACAACTTAATCATGGCCAGACGCGTACGTTCACCTCCCGAAAGCACTTTCACTTTCTTCATGGAAGCCTCCGGACTGCCAAACATAAACGCCCCCAGCAAATCGCGTATCTTGTTGCGGATTTCTCCTTTTGCCACATCGTCTATAGTCTGGAATACCGTCAGATTCTCATCCAACAGCGAAGCCTGGTTCTGCGCAAAATACCCTATCTGTACATTATGTCCCAAAGTCAGTGTACCTTCGTGCTCTATCTCGTTCATGATACACTTCACCAGCGTAGACTTACCCTCACCGTTCTTTCCTACGAAAGCCACTTTATCTCCACGCTCAATGGTCAGCGTTGCATTCTGGAACACTACATGATCTCCATAACTCTTACCAACACCTTCCATAATCACCGGATACGTTCCACTACGCGGCGAAGGAGGGAATTTCAGACGCAAAGCCGAAGTATCCTCTTCGTCCACTTCTACCAGTTCCAGTTTCTCCAGCATCTTGACACGGCTCTGTACCTGAAGCGTCTTACTGTATGTACCTTTAAAGCGTTCGATGAAATCCTTCGTTTCCTGA
Organism: Phocaeicola sp. HCN-40430; assembly: GCF_037890285.1. NCBI lineage: Bacteria > Pseudomonadati > Bacteroidota > Bacteroidia > Bacteroidales > Bacteroidaceae > Phocaeicola > Phocaeicola sp. HCN-40430. The sequence continues at coordinate 236,173 of NZ_JBBKBS010000001.1, read as the reverse complement.
ATCATCTTCTGCTGTTCCTCATACTGCTTCATCTGCTGTTCGCGACGCTCTTTGCGCAATACCAGATACTGCGAATAATTCACCTTATAATCATAGATACGTCCCATTGTCACTTCGATGGTACGTGTCGTAATATTATCTACAAACTTACGGTCGTGACTGATAACCACCACTGCCTTGGCACTGTTGATAAGGAATTCTTCCAGCCAGCCGATAGACTCGATATCCAAGTGGTTGGTAGGCTCGTCCAGCAACAATACATCCGGATTCTGCAACAACAGTTTGGCCAACTCGATACGCATGCGCCATCCCCCGCTGAAATCGCTGGTCGGACGGTTGAAATCTTCGCGCACAAAACCCAATCCCAGCAATGCCTTCTCTACATCCTCTTCAAAGTGAGTCATGTCGATGGCATAAAACTTCTCGCTCATAGCCGCCACCTTTTCGATAAGCGCCATATACGAGTCGCTTTCATAGTCGGTACGCGTAGCCAGTTCGTTGTTCATGCGCTCAATTTCCTCTTCCATCTCCCGCAAATGCGCGAAAGCCTGCGAAGCCTCTTCGAACACCGTACGTCCGTCTTCTGTCATCAGATGCTGTGGAAGATAAGCTATGACACAATCCTTCGGAGCCGTTACCTTTCCACGTGAAGGCTGACGCACCCCTGCCAGAATCTTCAGCAAGGTAGACTTACCTGCTCCGTTCTTTCCCATCAGGGCAATGCGGTCTTTCTCGTTGATTTGAAAACTAATGTCGCTGAATAAGGTTGTTCCGCCAAACTCGACGGTAAGTCCATCTACTGATACCATATTTCTTTTTACGCTTGTTTTTAATAATGAGGTGCAAAGATAGTGAAAGGTGAGTGCAGAGGCAAATGGAAAACGAAGTTTTCAAGTTTGAACTATGCCGAGCCGTATCCTATCTTAGAAAAGAAAAATGATTATTTCCTACTATTCTGTCTGCTCATCAGGTGCAGAAAGTAGCGGTTCTGAAGCATCTTCCTCACTTTCCTCTGCCAGTTTTCCTTGTAAACGTGCAGAAAATTTCTTCTTCGGAGTAATACCCAGTCCCTTCAGCATCTCTGCCTGACGGATAACATTTCCCTTTCCGGTAACCAATTGTCCCAAGGCATTCTCGTAGGCCGAAGAAGCTGTCTTCAATGTATCCCCTATCTTCTCAAACGTATCGGTGAAGCCCACCAGTTTTTCATACAAAGCCGTACCACGCTTCACAATATCCTGAATATTCTTTTCCTGATATTCCCGCTTCCACAAGTCGAGTGCCAGGCGCAGCGCAGCAATCAGATTTGTCGGACTCATCAGTACCACCTTCTTCTGATATGCATAGTTCCACAGGTTGGCATCGCTCTGCAAAGCCAGTACATATGCCGGCTCGTTCGGGATAAACATCATGACAAAGTCCAGTGAAGACACATTGTATTTAGAATAATCTTTCCGGCTCAATTCATCAATATGCGTCTTTACAGAAGCCAGATGTGCTTTCAAGTATTGCTCCTGTTCCGCCTTGTCCGTACTGCCTATATAATTTACATAAGCGGTGAGAGAAACCTTCGAGTCGATAATCACCTGACGGTTATCCGGATATACCACCAGCACATCAGGCTGCATACGTTGTCCGTTCTCATTACGCAAAGGTTCTCCGTTCTCGTCTTTCAGAAACTCCTGACGGAAATATTCCTCCCCTTCTCTCAACCCCGAGTTTTCGAGAATTGATTCCAGAATCATTTCTCCCCAGTTTCCCTGTGCTTTCGAATCTCCCTTCAAAGCCCGGGTCAGGTTATTGGCATCGTCACTAATCTGCTTGTTCAGCAAGACCAACTCTTTAATACGGTCTTCCAATGAAAAGCGTTGTTTCGACTCCTTGTCGTACACTTCCTCCACCTGATGCTTAAACTCCTTCAGATTCTCTCCAAACGGTTTCAGCAACGAAGCAAGACTCTCCGCACTCAGTTTGTTGAAATTTTCCGTTTTCTGCTGAAATATCTTATTGGCTATATTTTCAAACTCCAGATTAAACTGCTTATGCAAAGCCGCCACTTCTTCTTTCTGGCTCTCCAGTTTCTCTTCAAGTGCTTTTTTCTCTGCCTTAACAGTAGCCAGTTCCTGCTGCGCCTCATTGTACTCCTGCTGCAAGTGCTGTATCTGTCCGGCCTGCACAGCCTGCTGTTCCTTTCCGGCAGCCAGCAGTTCCTGCATATGCCCCTGCTGCATTTGCATCTGCTCCTGTTGCACCTGTATCTGTCCACGGAGCGTTCCTATCTGTCGTGCAGCCCACAGGTATCCCATTACGCCACCCAGTATTAATCCCAACACTATATATATTACCATATCCATTATTTTTTCTCCTTCTTATATCCTTGAATCATAAAATAAATACCTATTGCTACAAAAGGAATACTGAGCCACTGTCCCATATTCAGCATCATGCCATCCTCAAAGCTTTCCTGATTTTCCTTGATAAACTCTATAAAGAAACGGAAAACAAAGATGGCAGTCAGACACAAGCCGAAGAAAAATCCCCGATGCAAATGTTCCTTCCGGGTACGATACAGATACCACATCAGCAAACCGATACAGAAATAAGCCAGCGCCTCGTAAAGTTGTGCCGGATGGCGAGGCTGCATATCTACCCGTTCGAACACAAAAGCCCAAGGCATATCCGAGGGAAGACCTATAATTTCAGAATTCATCAGATTGGCAATACGGATACATCCTGCTGTCAACGGAGTAGCCAGTGCGATGATGTCTGCCACATCCAGGAAGTGCATCTTTGTCTTCCGGCAATACAAGACCAATGCTATAATCAGTCCCAACGTACCGCCATGGCTTGCCAACCCTGCATAACCGATAAACTTCCATCCTCCATCGGGCAAAAAGCGTACGGGAAGTATTATCTCTGCCAGATGTTGAGAGAAATAAGCCCAATCGTAAAACAAACAGTGCCCCAGACGTGCTCCAACAAAAATACCTACCACACAATATACAAACAGACGATTGAAGTCGTTCTCCGACAAACCTCTTGCCTTAAACACTCTCCCTGCTACTACCAGAGCAGCTGCCAGTCCAATCATCCAGAACAGGCTATACCAACGAAGCCCGAAACCCAATACTTGGAAAATCACCGGGTCGGGATTCCAATGAATCTGTGCTAACATATTATTCTATTTTAAAATTCCGGCATAAAGATACTGCTTTATCGGAAAACAGAAGAGTGACTTATTTACTTTATTCGGATTTTTACACAATGAAACAATACAAGCAAATACATCGCAGAAAAACAGAAATATTTCTATTAGAAACAGATTGTAAAACGACACTCTCCCCTCCTTTTCCTATTGCATTTTCCATAAAAAATATAGCTTTCCAGTAAAATCAGCTTAATTTATCTGTCATAAATACACCTATTATGCCATACAACAAATGACACTTTGGCAGTTCGGCACTTTGGCACAGTTTTCGCTATATCCTCAGTACTTTCGTACAGCGAAAGAAAACAAACAAGTATAAATACATAAAAAATATAGAACTATGAACATTAAACCATTAGCAGATAGAGTATTGATACTCCCTGCCCCAGCAGAAACGAGAACAAAAAGTGGATTGATTATTCCTGACACAGCCCAAGAAAAGCCATTGCAGGGTGAAGTTGTAGCAGCAGGTCAAGGTACAAAAGATGAAGAAATGGTCTTGAAAGTTGGTGATACTGTATTGTATGGTAAATATTCTGGTACTGAAATCGAATTTGAAGGTGTAAAATACCTGATGATGCGTCAGAGTGATGTATTGGCAGTATTGGGATAATTAATGAATAAATAGTAATTATAAAAAAAGGAAAAATCATTATGGCAAAAGATATTCTCTTCAACATCGACGCTCGCGACCAGTTGAAAAAAGGTGTAGACGAATTGGCTAACGCTGTAAAAGTAACTCTCGGCCCGAAAGGACGTAACGTAATTATCGAAAAGAAGTTCGGTGCTCCTCACATTACTAAGGACGGTGTTACTGTAGCTAAAGAAGTAGAATTGAGCGATCCGTTCCAGAACACTGGTGCACAGTTGGTAAAATCAGTTGCTTCCAAGACTGGTGATGATGCCGGTGACGGTACAACTACTGCTACCGTGTTGGCTCAGTCTATCGTAGGTGTAGGTTTGAAGAACGTTACTGCAGGTGCCAACCCAATGGATTTGAAACGTGGTATCGACAAAGCCGTTGCTAAGGTTGTAGAATCAATCAAGGCTCAGTCTGAAACTGTAGGCGACGATTACGACAAGATTGAACAGGTAGCTACAATCTCTGCAAACAACGACCCTGTTATCGGTAAACTGATTGCAGATGCTATGCGCAAAGTTTCTAAAGACGGTGTTATCACTATCGAAGAAGCTAAGGGTACAGATACAACTATCGGTGTAGTAGAAGGTATGCAGTTCGACCGCGGTTACTTGTCTGCTTACTTCGTAACCGATACAGAAAAGATGGAATGCGTGATGGAACATCCGTACATCTTGATTTACGACAAGAAGATTTCTAACCTGAAAGATTTCTTGCCTATCCTGGAACCAGCTGTACAGAGCGGACGTCCGTTGTTGGTTATCGCAGAAGATGTAGACAGCGAAGCGTTGACTACTTTGGTTGTAAACCGTCTGCGTGGTCAGTTGAAGATTTGTGCTGTGAAGGCTCCGGGCTTCGGTGACCGTCGTAAAGCAATGCTGGAAGATATTGCCGTATTGACTGGTGGTGTAGTAATCAGCGAAGAAAAAGGCTTGAAACTGGAACAGGCTACTATCGAAATGTTAGGTACTTGCGACAAGGTCATTATTTCTAAAGAAAATACCACTATCGTAAGCGGTGCCGGTCAGAAAGAGCTGATTAAAGAAAGAGTTGATGAAATCAAGGCTGAAATGAAGAACTCTACTTCAGACTATGATAAAGAAAAACTGCAGGAACGTCTGGCTAAGTTGTCTGGTGGTGTAGCTGTATTGTACGTAGGTGCTGCCAGCGAAGTAGAAATGAAAGAAAAGAAAGACCGTGTAGACGATGCATTGTGCGCAACTCGTGCAGCAATCGAAGAAGGTATCGTACCGGGTGGTGGTGTAACTTACATCCGTGCCATCGATGCTTTGGAAGGCTTGAAAGGTGACAATGCTGACGAAACTACAGGTATCGAAATCATCAAACGTGCTATCGAAGAACCGCTTCGCCAGATTGTAGCCAATGCTGGTAAAGAAGGTGCAGTAGTTGTTCAGAAAGTACGTGAAGGTAAAGGCGACTTCGGTTACAATGCACGTACCGATGTATACGAACACTTGCACGCTGCCGGTGTAGTAGATCCTGCTAAGGTTACTCGTGTAGCTTTGGAAAATGCAGCTTCTATCGCAGGTATGTTCCTGACAACAGAATGTGTCATCGTAGAAAAGAAAGAAGAAAAACCTGAAATGCCAATGGCTGCTCCAGGAATGGGCGGTATGGGCGGCATGATGTAATTCTGACATACAACAAAGGGAAGTATCTTTAGCTTCCCTTCCTCATACTCAAACAAAAAAGTCCGGCGCTTTGCGTCGGACTTTTTTTATTATGCCACAAGACGTTTATCGGGAAGTAATCGGAGTGTATGCCACTTCTTCCAATACATTCTTATAAGCCGGACGGATAATACGTCTTCCTTCAAAGTTCAATTCTTCAATACGATGTGCTGTCCATCCCACAATACGCGCCATGGCAAAAAGAGGAGTATAGATTTCGTGCGGCAGGCCCATCATTTCGTAAATAAATCCGGAATAGAAATCTACATTCGAACAAACCTGCTTCTTTCCTCCCTTCACCTTCTTGAAACATTCTATGGCACGCTGCTCCAGAAGTTCAAGAAAGGCAAACTCTTTCTGACATCCCTTTTCAGCTACCAGTTCTCCTGCCAGCTCTTTCAACAAGACGGCACGAGGGTCGGAAATGGTATACACCGCATGACCGATACCATAAATCAGTCCACTACCATCATACGCCTCTTTATTGAGCATACGGGTAAGATAAGTATCAATCTCATCTACATTCGTCCAGTCGGATATCACTTCTTTCAGGTGATGGAACATTTTAACCACCTGTATATTGGCTCCTCCGTGCAAAGGCCCTTTCAACGAACCGATGCCTGCAGCAATGCTGGAATACGTATCGGTACGGGTAGAACTGGTGACGCGTACAGTAAACGTAGAGTTGTTACCGCCTCCATGCTCTGCCTGAAGCACCAGCAGCAAGTCGAGCATACGTGCTTCCAACGGAGTATATTCCTTTTTAATCATATACAGGAAATTCTCGGCAAGTGACAGATTTTCGTGCGGATGACGAATGTGCAACGAACGTCCGTGTGTGCTGTGACGATAAATGTTGTATGCGTAAGCAATGATTGTAGGAAACTTGGAAATCAACTCAATAGACTGACGCATCAGATTGTCTCTTGAGATATCATCGGGATTGGGATCGAATGTATACATTTCGAGGACACTCCGGGCCAGAATATTCATAATATTCTGACCTTCCAAGTCGATGATATTCATCGTCGTCTTCTTATCGAGCGGCATATTATCATTAATCAGCTCCTTGAAAGAAGCCAGTTGTTCGTTATCCGGCAATTCTCCCGAAAGCAACAGATAAGCCACTTCCTCAAATCCGAAACGCTTCTCCTTGAGCAGTGCATGAGCGATGTCGTCCAAATCATATCCCCTGTAAAACAACTTACCGGGAATCGGTTTCAGCCCTTCCTCCGTACGTTCATATCCTACTACATTTCCGATTTTGGTCAGCCCTACCAATACTCCTGTACCATCCTCATTACGCAATCCACGTTTTACATTATATTTTGCAAACAATTCATTATCAATACGACATGCCTGTTTGGCACACTCCGAAAGTTTATATACGATGTATTCTTTTTTCATATACAAGCTATCTTTATTAATATTTACAATGATTCAATCACACGCTGTCCGAATTCTTCTGTTGTCAATACATGTCCATCAGGCATAAAGCGTGCGAGGTCCGAAGTTGCCTCTCCAGCCTCGAAGAGGTCCTCCAACGCACGGATAATCAAAGCAGAAGCTTCTTTCCATCCGATATAATCCAACATCATAACAGACGACAACAGCAGCGAGCAGGGATTTACGATATTCTTTCCGGCAATATCGGGAGCCGTACCGTGTGTAGCCTCAAAAATAGCATGTCCGGTCTGATAGTTGATATTGGCTCCCGGTGCAATACCGATACCACCCACCATCGCAGCCAACTGGTCGGATATATAGTCTCCATTCAAGTTCAAAGTAGCAATGACTGAGTAATCTTCAGGAGTGAGCAATGTATTCTGCAAGAAAGCATCCGCAATACAGTCCTTGACAATTACTTTACCCAAATTCATGGCTTCTGCCAAAGCAGCTTTGGCAGACTCTTCTCCCAACTCCTTCTTCAGCTGATTGTAGCGGTTCATGGTAAAAGTCTGCTGGGCAAATTCTGTTTCTGCCACTTCGTATCCCCAACGCTTGAATCCTCCTTCGGTAAACTTCATGATATTTCCTTTGTGTACCAATGTAACCGAAGGCAAATGATGCTGCAGGGCGTACAGAATAGCAGCACGTACCAATCGTTTGGTTCCTTCTACCGATACCGGCTTTACACCGAAAGAAGAAGTCTCAGGGAAACGGACCTTCTTCACTCCCATCTCGTCGCGCAGAAAAGCATAGAACTTTTCAGCTTCCGGAGTCCCCTGTTCCCATTCTATACCGGCATAAATATCTTCTGTATTTTCACGGAAAATATGCATGTTTACTTTCTGCGGTTCCTTTACCGGAGAAACCACTCCACGGAACCAGCGTACCGGACGCAAGCAGACATACAAATCGAGTGTCTGACGCAGTGCCACATTCAGCGAACGGATACCTTCGCCTACAGGAGTAGTAAGAGGACCTTTTATACCGATAAGGTATTCGCGAAAAGCATTCATTGTAGCTTCAGGAAGCCATTCTCCGGTCTGCTTGAATGCCTTTTCTCCAGCCAGTACTTCTTTCCACTCGATAGAACGCTTATCATCATAAGCCAGTTTAACAGCTTCGTTTACTATTTTCTGACATACAGGAGTAATTTCTGCTCCCACTCCATCGCCTTCAATATAAGGAACGGTCACACAGTCGGGTACTATCAGCCGACCGTCTTTCATATCTATTTTGGACATAATTTTTAAGTTTGTGAGTTTGTAAGTTCTTAAGCTATTTTCGGAAGGTATTCAAAGCACAACCGGCTTTAAACCAACCTATCTGCATTTCATTATAGGTATGCAGGGCAAGAAATGTATCTTCTGTTTCATCCTCGTGCGTTACTACCACCTGCAAAGGTTTTCCCGGAGCAAAGTGGTCCAGTCCACAGACAGAAATACAGTCGTGTTCCTGTATTTTATCGTAATCGGATTTGTCAGCAAAAGTCAGTGCCAGCATTCCCTGCTTCTTCAAATTGGTTTCATGGATACGGGCAAAGCTTTTGGCAAGAATCACCCGCACATTCAGGAAACGAGGTTCCATAGCAGCATGTTCCCGACTGGAGCCTTCGCCGTAGTTTTCCTCGGCTACCACAATAGAAGAGATGGCCTTTGCTTTATATTGCTTGGCCACAGCCGATACGGCATCATATTCGCCAGTCAGCCGGTTCCATACGCAATTGGTCTTCCCATTGAAAGCATTGACAGCCCCCATCAGCATATTGTCGGAAATATTCTCCAGATGTCCACGGAAGCGCAACCACGGACCAGCCATCGAGATATGGTCTGTAGTACACTTACCCTGCGTCTTTATAAGCAAAGGCATCTGCTCCAGATCTTTACCATCCCAGGGAGCAAAAGGAGCCAGACGCTGTAAACGGACAGAATCGGGAGCTATGGACACTTCGATATCTTTTCCGTCGGCAGCAGGAGCTACATACCCGTTATCGTCTACAGTAAATCCTTTTTCCGGCAAGGTATCTCCTACCGGAGCATCCAGCCGTACCTGTTCACCCTGTTCATTGGTCAAGGTATCGGCCAGCGGATTAAAGCATAAATCACCAGCTATAGCCAGTGCCATTGCCACTTCCGGAGAAGCCACAAAAGCATGGGTATTAGGATTGCCGTCGGCACGTTTGGCGAAGTTACGGTTAAAGGAAGTAACAATAGAATTAGCCCGCATAGGGTCATCAGTCACTCGCTTCCACTGGCCGATACACGGACCACAAGCATTGGTCATAATCACTCCACCTACCGCTTCGAAATCGGCTATCATGCCATCGCGCCGAGCAGTACAATAGACTTGTTCCGAACCCGGGTTGATAATCAGCCCGGCAGCCATCTTCAAACCTTTCGCCTTGACCTGACGTGCCAAGGAGGCTGCACGACTCAAATCCTGGTACGAAGAATTGGTGCAGGAACCAATCAGTCCCACTTCCATTTTCTGCGGATAGCCATTCTGTTTTACCTTCTCCGCAAATTCCGAAATCGGGCAAGCCGCATCGGGAGTAAACGGTCCGTTGATATAAGGTTCCAAAGCCGACAAGTCGATTTCTATTACCCGGTCATAATAAAGATGCGGAGCAGCTTCCACTTCCTTGTCCGCTCTCAGACACGAAGCATTTTCCGAAGCCATTTTTGCCACTTCCTCACGTCCGGTAGCACACAGATATTTCTCCATCTCTGCATCATAAGGAAAGATAGAGGTAGTAGCTCCCACTTCTGCTCCCATATTGCAAACAGTGGCCTTACCGGTAGCAGACAGTGAAGCCGTACCTTCTCCGAAATATTCTATAATGGCATTTGTAGCTCCTTTCACCGTAAGCAGTCCGGCCAGTTTCAGAATAACATCTTTCGGAGAAGCCCATCCGTTCAGACTACCTTTCAGATGTACTCCAATAAGCTTGGGCATTTTCAACTCCCATTCCATTCCTGTCATGACATCCACCGCATCGGCTCCGCCTACTCCGATGGCTATCATGCCCAATCCTCCGGCATTGGGGGTATGCGAATCTGTACCCACCATCATTCCTCCCGGAAATGCATAGTTCTCCAATACTACCTGATGAATAATACCGGCACCCGGCTTCCAGAATCCTATATTGTATTTAGAAGCTACACTCTTCAGGAAGCCATACACTTCCTTGTTGGTTTCCTGCGCCACAGGCAAATCTGCCGATGCGCCCTTGTACGCCTGAATCAAATGATCGCAGTGTACAGTAGAAGGTACAGCCACTCGCTGCTGTCCGGAATTCATAAACTGAAGCAGTGCCATCTGTGCGGTTGCATCCTGCATGGCTACACGGTCCGGACGAAAATTGACATAATCCTCTCCACGGCGAAACGCACAAAGCGTCTTTTCATCGTATAAATGTGCATATAAAATTTTCTCAGCCAAAGTCATTGCTTTGCCCAATTTACGTTGTACTGCATCTACGCGCATTGCATAGGATGCGTAAAACGTTCTCATCATTTCAATGTCATAAACCATCTCTTTTCTTTTTACCTTTTACTTTCAATTAGTCGCAAAAATATGGTATACTATTTTCGTTTGTCTACAAAAGACGATATTTTAAATACATTTTAATAGAAAATAACTTATTAGCGTATACTTATAACATTTACAACCATTCTTCACAAAAAGGAGTTATAAATATTCAACTTTTAAAACAAGGCTATCGTAACTTCATACCATCAATCACAATCTGTAGCCAACGTCGTCGGCTGTAAAACCAACGACATCGGCTGTAAAATCGGCGACGCTGGCTGTACAATCGACGTCGTCGAATACAGAAAAGAATAAAAATCAGCAGCAGATTGTATCAGAAAGGAAGACTCTGAAGAAAGATATACTTTCCGACTGCGAATATAGAAAAGAGTGGAAGTCTGAAACATAAAAAAAATGCCCGAGCACTGAACAGACAGTGGACGGGCAATGTTTTTATCACTTATCACCAGTATCGTGACAAGAAGAGGAATCTTATTTCTTCGGTTTAATATCCAGTTTTACCGGATGAATCATATTTTCAGGACTTAAGATTGTATCGATATCCTCCTTCGAAAGAATACCATGATCCAAAATCAACTGATACACACTCTTTCCGGTTTCCAAGGCTTCCTTGGCTATTTTAGTAGAATTCTTATAGCCAATAATCGGATTAAGAGCTGTTACTACACCAATGCTATGATGTACCTCTTCAACACAATGCTGTTCGTTTGCAGTGATTCCTTCCACGCACAAAGTACGCAATGTATCGAATCCGTTCATCAACAGATCTACCGACTCAAAGCAACACTGTACCATCACCGGTTCCATCACATTCAGCTCCATCTGAGCGGCTTCTCCCGCCATTGTTACACACAATTCATTTCCTATCACTTTAAAGCAAATCTGATTCATCACTTCGGGAATCACCGGATTGACTTTACCCGGCATGATGGAAGAACCCGGTTGCATAGCCGGCAAGTTCAATTCACCCAAACCACAACGCGGACCACTTGCCAACAGACGAAGGTCATTACAGATCTTGTTGACTTTTACAGCCAGACGCTTCATTGCCGAAGCATAACCTACCAGACAGGAAGTATCGGAAGTTGCTCCCACCAAATCATCAGACAAACGGATATCCCAGCCTGTAATATCGCGCAAAGCAGCAATACACTTTTCTGCATAACCCGGTTCTGCACAAATACCGGTACCAATGGCTGTACCTCCCATATTGACTGTCAGAAAATCGGCAGCAGCTTCATTCAGATGCTTGATTTCATCAGTCAGGATACTGGCAAAGCCATTAAAAGTCTGTCCCAATGTCATAGGAACCGCATCTTCCAATTGAGTACGTCCCATCTTGATGATGTGTGCAAATTCTTGTCCTTTCTTGCGGAAAGCCTCTATCAGTTTTTCCAGACAAGGGATCAGACGCAAATGAGTGGCATACATTCCCAAATGAATGGCAGTAGGATATGCATCGTTGGTAGACTGCGAACGGTTTACATGATCATTAGGCGAACAATAGGTATATTCTCCGTGTGCATAGCCCATGATTTCGAGTGCACGATTGGCAATCACTTCGTTTGCATTCATATTGGTACTTGTTCCAGCTCCTCCCTGAATCATATCTACAGGGAACTGATCGTGGAACTTTCCATCCAATATTTCCTGACAAGCCTGAGTAATCGCTTCAAACTGCTGGTCTGTAAGCAAACCTAATTCATGATTGGCACGGGCAGCTGCCATTTTTGTAATAGCGAGTCCATTTATAAACAAAGGATAATCATTCAGATGAAATTTACTGATAGAGAAGTTTTCCAGGCCTCTCAATGTCTGTACACCGTACAATAATTCATCTGCTATTTCACGAGAACCAATTAAATCGCTCTCTATACGAGTCTTTCCAAATTCTTTCATCATGTTATTCTTTTCGTTTAAATAAACATTTTATGCAGACACCTGCGTTTTATCATTTTGTAAGGCAAATATAAGTATATTAAGAGAAACAACCTAAAAATACGGATAAATTCTTGTATAAAAAGTTATATATAATGTTATTTTGTCAAAACCACAAGAAGACATTTCAAATCATTTCAGAGAGGTATCTACTTTGATATTAGCTCATTATATGTATATTCATAAAATTTTTATGTAAGTTTTATCTTTTCATCCGGATCTTTTATATTTGCTGTAAAAGTCAATACATTATCTAAACATGGAATTTCAACTGACCAAAGCGAAAGCAGAAGAGGCTTCCCTACTGACTTCACTCATTCGGGAAGTATGGAACGGAATGGAACAGCAGGAATGGTTTGCTCCAGAAGAAGGAGAAAACTACATCCACCAACTTATTGAACAAGATAAAGGAGTCGCATGGATAGCTACAGACACTGCTTCGGAAAAAATTGCCGGATTGTTTCTTATCGTATATCCGGGAAAAGACAATCCGGATAACTTGGGACGAGATATTTCTCTTCCTGAACACGAATTAAATCTGGTTGCCCATATGGATACAGCAGTAGTCCACCCTTCTTTCCGAGGCTATGGTCTGCAACGTAAACTTACAGCAAAAGCGGAAGAAGAATTACGGGCCGCAGGTTACCGCTATCTTTTATGTACCGTACATCCGGACAATTGCTTCTCACGTATCAATATGGAAAAAGCCGGATACCGCTGTGTAAAACAAGTCTTGAAATATGGTGGACTGCCCCGGCTTATCTTGATGAAAGAAGTGTAATAAAGATATATTGTCCGTTCTTTCTTGGTCAATCTCATATGGAAAGTATCTGTCCTAAAAGTTATTACAGATTTATGTATGTACTCAGTCAAAAATTGAAGAAGATTTACCACATAACATAATAAAGGAATAAGAAAATTGCTTTCAATTTGATAACTTTGTATGATAAGGAACAGTTTTTACACAAAGTAATATGTCCGACGGAAATACATACAAGAAGAATCCTTCCTATACAATAGGAAACGATAATTTAAATATGAAAAAATGATTAGACGATTTCTATTTATTTCAATCCTTTCGCTGTGTTTTGGTACACTGTGTTCAAGTGCATGCTTAGATGACGTTAAAACATTCTATAGAGGTTATATGATGAATTTTTTAACTGTTGATTCAAACAACGACTCTTTATGTAAAAAGTTTTTAACTGAAGGATTGATAGCCAAAACAAAAAGAATGAGTAATGCAACTGGAGTTAATCCTATAATACGCTCTCAAGATGTAAATGAGGATGCAATTAAAACCTTAGCTGTGAAAAGAGTTGCAGACGACTGGTATATGGTGAGTTATCTTTGGAATGAAAAGGATAGTACCACTTTAACTGAAATTCCATTAAAAGCACAAAGTATTGATGGTAAATGCAAGATTGTATATATTACTCCCATTGAAAATGGAAGTCAATGGGGAGACGAAATGTTGTCTTGTTGTGAGTGTATGAATGAAGCCAAAATAGATGAAATGTCAGGGCAATCATTCATAGAAAGCTTTTATAAAATTTATCTGTCACCCTATTGTACTATATCTAAAGACATAAATACAAAATTGTCATCTTTGCGTTTGTCTAATTTATCACCGGCAGCATTGCAGCAATTCAAGCAAGCAGAATCGGAACATCAAGAAGATGGTCTTTATGGATATGATCTTTTAATTAATAACTTTGATTTCGATTGCATGTGGTATAAAAGTCTTAAATTCACTCAAATGAGTGATGATAATTATCAAATTACTTATCAAGCAGGAGCCACGATACATAAAATAATTATTAAGATAATATATCAGAATGGAAAATATTTGATTAATAGTATTTCATTTTAAATAATAAGTGATATTTCTGAAAGTTGTTGGTCATTATTCAGCCTGTAAAATGAGAGGTTTGTTTTTGTTGTGACTTGCTTTCAAATTCATAACCTTTCAGTATAAAAAACAGCGAAAGATAAAAAGAACAAATGTGACACTTCATTGTGAAAACATCTAAAGCGGTCTTGAAAAAGGTCGCTTTCTTTTTGTTCCTCAATTCAACTACAATCGCTTTAGCAATTCAGGCAAAATAAGTAACTTTGCAACCTCACAAAAACAAGTTCAAGAAAAAGACAACTGTATGTTATTATTACAATTAATCATTGTATTAGGAGCAATCGTATTGGGAGCTCGTTTAGGAGGTGTCGGACTAGGAGTCACAGGCGGACTGGGAGTAGCAGTACTGACTTTTGTATTTGGCATCCAACCTACCACCCCTCCCATTGATGTAATGCTGATGATTGCGGCTGTAGTTACTGCTGCATCGTGCATGCAAGCTGCCGGAGGTTTGGAATATATGGTAAAACTGGCCGAACGTATTCTGCGCCGCCATCCCGAACACGTAACGATTCTAAGTCCTATCGTTACTTACCTGTTTACATTTATTGCCGGTACAGGGCATATTGCCTATTCTGTACTGCCAGTTATTGCCGAAGTGGCAAGAGAAACCAAAATCCGTCCGGAACGCCCGTTAGGTATCGCTGTCATCGCCTCTCAACAAGCCATCACAGCCAGTCCGATATCAGCTGCTACCGTAGCTCTATTGGGACTTTTATCCGGCTTTGATCTTACCTTATTTGATATTCTGAAAGTCAGTATTCCTGCTACGTTCATCGGAGTGCTGGTAGGAGCATTCTGCTCACTCCGGACGGGAAAAGAACTGGCTGATGATCCGGAATATTTAAGACGACTGAAAGAAGGGCTTGTAAAAAATACTACTGCTCAAACTTGTGAAATACAAGATATGAAGAAAGCACGCCTTTCTGTATTTATCTTCTTGCTGGCTACTTTCCTGATTGTACTGTTTGGGTCTGTAGAATCACTTCGTCCGGCTTTTATGAACGATGGAAAGATAACCATGCTTGATATGCCTGCTCTGATTGAAATCATCATGCTATGTACAGCTGCTATTATTCTGTTAGTATGCCGTATTGATGGCATCAAGGCTGTACAAGGCAATATATTCCCTGCCGGTATGCAGGCCGTCATTGCAATCTTTGGTATTGCATGGATGGGAGATACGTTTATTTCCGGTAATATCGAACAACTGACATCTACCATCGATCAGGTGATTCATTCCATGCCCTGGCTCTTTGGAGTAGCCTTGTTTGTGATGTCTATCTTGCTTTACAGTCAGGCTGCAACCGTACGTGCCGTAGTACCTTTGGGCATTGCACTGGGAATTTCTCCTTTGCTGCTGATAGCACTGTTTCCTGCAGTAAACGGCTACTTCTTTATCCCTAATTATCCTACGGTAGTAGCAGCCATCAACTTCGACAGCACTGGTACAACCCGTATCGGAAAGTATATTCTGAACCACTCGTTCATGATGCCGGGACTGATTTCTACTGGTGTAGCCATAGCTGTGGGACTGCTGTTGATACAGATACTTTTCTAAAAGAACAAAGAGACCGAAAATAAAGAAGGCCAATCGTTTTATGTTACGACAAAACGATTGGCTTTTTCTTTTCATATAAAAAAGAAAGGAAGGGGTTATCTTTCATTCCCCAATCTCTACCTAACGAATCGAATATTTTCCTTCCATCTGCAGATAGAGTTTCCTTATTTCTTCAGGGCGGGATGAATTGATATAGATATCTTCATTCCATATAGTCTGTACATGCAGAAAAGGAGCTTTATCTGATGCAAGAAAGAGTTTTACTTTCCTATCATCGCCAGTACGAAAATATCCCTTCTTTACCTCTCCCACCGACAAGCCATTGGTACGCCAGATAATCTCCGGTAATGTCTGTTCTAACGATACACGACGTATTTCGGTATGTGGTATCTCGGTTCCATACATACCCGAAATACGTAGGGTTTCATTCGTATAGCTGACAGATGTTCCACGACACAGAGGAAAAACGACAAGCCCCGTAATTAAGACAAAGACAAAAATACCATAGATACGGCTTTTCCGTTTCATACGACTGGATATCTTGCCTTGTACATAAAGCAAATACAAAAGCAATATACAGACAAGCACTATCGACAGAATACGATAGACATTAGAATTGAGCCACCAGGAAAGCCACTCTCCTCCAACTAAAACAATGGCTATGGTAATCATTATGTTTCGGACACTTTTCAGATAACGGTGAAAAGCAGGACTGGCCTTTTCTTCTTCCGTAAACGAATGATAATTGGACAGCAATTGGGGCTGTTTCACTATGGCTGTTCCAGCAATTACAAGAATCGCTACTACCGGTAGCATAATAATCAGACTAAGGTAATTCATACTCTTTCAGGTTTTCATTATCAATGCTCTAAATTAAAAAAAATATTGATTTTTAAATAGTCTGATAAAAAATATTATAGAATGATGATATGTCTTTTCTTCTTTCCAAGACAAATCCTATACAGTGAAATATACCCCAAAAACGCAATAATATGAGACGATTCAAGAATTACAGATACAATGCGGATTGCAGGATTTTAATAAGTCCTATTATAAGGTATCCCCATTAGTTAAACAAAAAGCGCCCGCAAACCTCACAAAGAAGTCTGCGGGCGCTATATATTCAATGCCTTATCAAAAGGAAGGATTATTTATATTCTTCCCAGCTCTTGATAGCAATATCATCGATTGTCATGGTACAGAATGCATGGATAAAGGCGCTTGCCAGACGTGCATTTGTAACCAAAGGAATGTTCAAGTCGACTGCTGCACGGCGGATCTTGTAACCGTTGTCCAATTCACCTGCCGACAAGTCGCGCGGGATATTGACAACCATATCAATTTCCTTGTTGTGCAACATTTCCAATGCCTGCGGATGTCCTTCTTCGCTTGGCCAGTATACACGGGTATTTTCTATACCGTTTTCTGCAAGGAATTTAGAAGTACCACCGGTAGCAAAGATGTTGTAACCTTTTGCCTTCAATTCATGAGCCGCTTTCAGCATTTCTACTTTCTGCTTCGGAGTACCTGTAGACATCAGTATGTTCTTTTCCGGAATACGGTAACCCACAGACAACATAGACTTCAGTACTGCGCAAGAAGTATCTTCACCGATACATCCTACTTCACCGGTAGAAGCCATGTCTACGCCCAATACAGGGTCGGCCTTCTGCAGACGGTTGAATGAGAACTGGCTGGCCTTGATACCTACGTAATCCAATTCGAAGAGATTCTTGCTTGGTTTTTCTACCGGCAGACCCAACATTACCTTCGTAGCCAATTCGATGAAGTTAATCTTCAATACCTTGCTTACGAATGGGAACGAACGGCTGGCACGCAAGTTACATTCAATTACCTTGATATCGTTTTCACGGGCAAGGAACTGGATATTGAACGGACCAGAGATGTTCAGTTCTTTTGCAATCTGACGGCTGATGCGCTTGATGCGACGTACAGTTTCTACATACAGTTTCTGCGGTGGGAACTGGATTGTAGCATCTCCAGAGTGTACACCGGCAAACTCAATGTGTTCTGAAATAGCATAGGCAACGATTTCACCGTTCTGTGCTACAGCATCCATTTCTACTTCCTTAGCATGTTCAATGAACTGGCTTACTACTACCGGATGTTTCTTCGATACGTTGGCAGCCAACTGCAGGAAGCGTTCCAGTTCTTCCTGGTTAGAACATACGTTCATGGCAGCACCAGAAAGTACGTAAGACGGACGAACCAATACCGGGAATCCTACTTTTTCGATAAATGCGTTGATATCTTCCATCGAAGTCAATGCGCTCCATTCTGGCTGGTCAACACCGATACGGTCGAGCATAGCCGAGAACTTGTCACGGTCTTCCGCATTATCGATACTCTTGGCAGAAGTACCCAAGATATTTATTTTCTGACCATCAAGACGAAGAGCAAGGTTGTTAGGAATCTGACCACCAGTAGATACGATTACACCGTGCGGATTTTCCAAATCGAGGATATCCATTACACGTTCGAATGTCAATTCATCGAAATACAGACGGTCACACATATCATAGTCGGTTGATACGGTTTCCGGGTTGTAGTTAATCATTACCGAACGGTAGCCTTCCTTGCGGATAGTATTCAGAGCCTGTACGCCACACCAGTCGAATTCTACAGACGAACCGATACGGTATGCACCAGAACCCAATACTACGATACTCTTATGATCGCCCAAATAGTGAACATCGTTTGCTACACCACTATAAGTCAGATACAGATAGTTGGTCTGAGCTGGATATTCGGCAGCCAAAGTATCGATTTGTTTTACTACCGGTACAATGCCTTGGCTCTTACGGTAGTTACGTACTTCCAATATTCCATCTTCCATATCGCCTTGATAACCGATGGCACGTGCAACCTGGAAGTCTGAGAATCCCTGACGTTTTGCCTTATACAGCAAATCTTTCGGAAGTTGTGCTATCTGTGTATGGTTTCCTCCCCATTCATGCAGTTCTTTTGAAGTCTGCATGATGTTCATCAATTTATCGAGGAACCATTTATCGATCTTAGTCAGTTCATGAATCTGGTCTACAGTATAGCCGGCACGCATCGCTTTAGAGATAACGAAGATACGTTTGTCGGTCGGTTCGCGCAATGCTTTATCTACATCGGCAATCTGCAATTCTTTGTTTTCAACAAAGCCGTGCATACCCTGACCAATCATACGCAGACCTTTTTGGATTGCTTCTTCGAATGTACGACCGATAGCCATTACTTCACCTACCGATTTCATTGAAGAACCCAGTTCGCGGTCTACGCCGTGGAACTTACCCAAGTCCCAACGAGGAATCTTACATACTACATAGTCCAATGCAGGTTCGAAGAAAGCAGAAGTAGTCTTGGTTACCGAGTTCTTCAAATCAAACAGACCGTATCCCAATCCCAACTTAGCAGCAACGAATGCCAAAGGATATCCGGTAGCTTTTGATGCCAATGCAGAAGAACGGCTCAAACGGGCATTTACTTCAATTACACGGTAATCTTCCGATTCCGGGTCGAATGCATACTGTACGTTACATTCACCCACGATACCGATGTGACGGATGATTCGGATAGCCAGTTCACGCAATTTATGATATTCGCTGTTGGTCAGTGTCTGAGAAGGAGCGATTACGATAGACTCACCGGTATGAATACCCAGTGGGTCGAAGTTTTCCATATTACATACAGTGATACAGTTGTCGAAACGGTCACGCACCACTTCGTATTCAACTTCCTTCCAGCCTTTCAGACTCTTTTCTACCAATACCTGTGGAGAGAAAGAGAAAGCTTTTTCAGCCAATACGTTCAGTTCTTCTTCGTTGTCGCAGAAACCAGAACCCAGACCACCCAGTGCATAAGCAGCACGGATAATAACCGGATATCCCAGTTCTTTTGCTGCACGACGAGCATCTTCGATATTTTCTACCGCTTCACTCTTGATAGTCTTCACGTTGATTTCATCCAACTTCTGTACGAAAAGTTCACGGTCTTCTGTATCCATGATAGCCTGTACCGGAGTACCCAATACCTGTGTATTGTATTTTTCGAATACACCTGCCTTATACAGAGCCACACCACAGTTCAATGCAGTCTGTCCACCAAACGACAGCAATACTCCATCCGGACGTTCTTTCGCGATGACTTTCTCTACGAAATACGGAGTTACAGGCAAGAAGTAAATCTTATCTGCCACACCTTCCGATGTCTGTACGGTAGCAATATTCGGGTTGATAAGGATGGTTTCAATACCTTCTTCCTTCAACGCTTTCAATGCCTGAGAACCAGAGTAGTCGAACTCACCGGCTTCACCGATTTTCAACGCTCCAGAACCTAACAATAATACTTTCTTTATATTTTCTTTCATGAATTTGAGTTTTTAAGTTTTTGAGTTTTTGAGTTTGCGAGTTTAAGTTTGAGTGTGAGTTTTCAAGTTTTTCAGTTTTTGAGTTTTTCAGTTTGCATCAACAAACTAACAAACTAACAAACCAACAAACTTATAACAATTTTACAAACTCATCGAACAAGAATTCGGTATCAGTAGGACCGCTGGCAGCTTCCGGATGGAACTGTGCAGAGAACCAAGGATTCTTTTTATGACGGATACCTTCGTTTGAGCCGTCATTCATGTTGATGAACAAAGGTTCCCAATCTGCTCCCAATGTATTGTTGTCTACCGCATAACCGTGGTTCTGTGAAGTGATGAAGCAGCGTTCTGTTCCTACCATACGTACTGGCTGATTGTGGCTGCGATGACCGTATTTCAATTTGTAAATCTTAGCACCACCAGCCTTCGACAGCAACTGGTTACCCATACAGATACCGAAGATAGGAAGTTTTTCGTTCTGCATTGCCTTACGGATATTCTGTACAGCAGCATCGCAAGTGTCAGGGTCGCCCGGACCGTTTGAGATAAACAAACCATCGAACTGCAAAGAGTTGAAGTCGTAGTTCCAAGGTACACGGATGATTTCCACATCACGTTTCAAAAGGCAACGGATAATGTTTGATTTTACACCGCAGTCTACCAGCACCACTTTCTTCTTGCCTTCGCCTTCGTTGTAACGAATCACTTCCTTGCAAGAAACCTTGTCTACGTAGTTTACTCCGGCATATGCAGCCTCAGGAATATTGTCCGGTTCATCGTCGAATACGATTTTTCCCATCATTACCCCATGTTCGCGCAAAACCTTAGTCAGTTCACGAGTATCAATACCTGTAATACCAGGTACCTGCTCACGTTTCAACCAGTCAGCCAGGCTTTCCACAGCATTCCAATGGCTGTATTTTTCACTATAATCACTGACAATAATTGCCTCGGCATGGATTTTTTCACTCTCCATGAAAGTCGGAAGTCCGTTAGCTTCAAAAGTAAACGGTGGAACACCATAGTTACCAACCAGCGGATAAGTCAAAGTCATCAACTGACCTGCATACGAAGGGTCGGTCAAGCTCTCTGGATAACCGGTCATTGCTGTATTAAACACAACTTCACCGGCTACCGGTTTCTCATAACCGAACGACTTGCCATGGAAACGGCTCCCGTCGTCGAGGATTAATGTTACATTTCTCATTACCTTATTATAATACTAATATATCGTTTAAATTTATTATTCTTCACTTATTTACATTCATCAGAACTGATAGACTTGCTCTACATAGTCGATGAACGCCTGGTTTACCCGTTTCACTCCCCCCGGCGTAGGATAGTCGCCACTGAAATACCAGTCGCCTTCGTGCTGTGGACAAGCTTCATGCAGCCCTTCCAATGTCTGGTAAACAATTTCCACCTTTGCCTGAGTACCTGCCGGAGTAAGCAGTTCTACCATCTTTGCCGAAATTTCCTCGTCGGTGAAAGGAGCATAAATCTCTTTCACGTAATTCACCATCTGTTCTTTCGGTAAAGAAAGCTGTCCTTTCGACTTACGGTATACTTCCTCAATAACCGACTGCATACCTCGTTCTTCCAGCAATGCGATAGCAGCACGGAATGCAATAAACTGCTCCATACTTGCCATATCAATTCCATAATAGTCCGGATAACGAACCTGAGGAGAAGAAGAAACAATGACAATCTTCTTCGGATGCAGACGATCGAGAATGCTGATGATACTTTGTTTCAAAGTAGTACCTCGCACAATACTGTCGTCGATAATGACCAGATTATCCTCATAAGGAATCAAGCTTCCGTAAGTAATATCATATACATGAGCGGCAAGATCGTTTCTTGTATTACCTTCTGAAATAAACGTACGAAGCTTTATATCTTTAATAGCGACCTTCTCACTACGGATGCGTTGAGAAAGAATCTGTTCCAACTCGCTATGGCTGGGCTTATGTCCCAATGCCTCTATACGCTGCACTTTCAATTCGTTCAGATAGTTATCAAAACCTTCCAGCATTCCATAGAAAGCAACTTCTGCAGTATTAGGAATAAACGAAAATACAGTGTGGACCACATCGTAGTCGATAGCCTTCAGAATAGGATTCACCAATTTTTCACCCAGCAGTTTACGCTCGCGGTAAATATCCATATCACTTCCGCGGCTAAAGTAAATCCGCTCGAACGAACAAGCCTTTTTCTGCTTAGGTTCATTGATTTGAGCCAAACGCATCTCTCCTTTCTTATTCAGCAAAATAGCCTGTCCCGGTTGTAATTCGTGAATACTGTCAGCCGGCACATTCAAGGCTGTCTGTATTACCGGACGTTCCGATGCCAATACCATGATCTCCTCATCCATGTACCAGAATCCCGGACGGATACCCCAAGGGTCGCGTACGGCAAATGTTTCTCCACTTCCTGTCAGACCACAGATTACATATCCTCCGTCCCACTTAGGACTCGATGTTTTCAATACATTCGTCAAATCAATACGGTCTTCGATAGCATGAGTAATATCCATCCCTTCCAGTCCTTCGGCCTTACACTCAGTAAACAGTCGCTCTACCTCTCTGTCCAGTCGGTGTCCCACCTGTTCCAGCATGATATAAGTATCGGCATACTTGCGAGGATGCTGACCAGCTGCAGTAATCTCTTCGAAAATCTCATCCACATTAGTCAGATTGAAGTTTCCGCAAAGCAACAGATTCTTCGCACGCCAGTTATTTCTTCTCAAGAAAGGATGTACGTACGAAATACCACTCCTTCCGGTAGTAGAATAGCGCAAATGCCCCATATACAACTCTCCTGCAAAAGGCAAGCACTTCTCAGCATATTCAGCATCACTCATCTGCTCTGGAGTAAGCCCTTTAAAATTGGAATGTACAGCACTGAAAATTTCAGTAATAGCTCCCGCTCCCATGGCACGCTCACGAAACATATACTCCTCACCCGGATTTGCCTGTAGCTTCACACAAGCAAGTCCGGCAGCTTCCTGTCCACGGTTATGCTGTTTTTCCATCAGTAAATACAGTTTATTCAGACCATACATCCAAGTCCCGTACTTCTTCTGAAAATAATCCAACGGTTTGAGCAGTCGAATCATAACTACTCCACATTCATGCTTTAGCGGTTCCATACGTATATATGAAAAGACGCCCGGATATGCCGAAAGCAATTCCGGGTGTCAGTTAGTATAAACAAATTACAAATCAAGTTCAATAAGGAACAAAAAAAAAGAGTGATATTGGCAGGGTGGTAAAAAAGAGAAAAACCAAAGGGAAAGAGGTCGAAACTTGACTGCCCGTTTCCTTTTGTCTGCAAAAGTGCGGTAAAAATGTCCCTAGCAGGATATGCACTTTGCCCTTTTATATGTTTCACCAAACTATACATCAGATTATGCCACATCACTATTCGGGGTGCAAATATACGAATTACTTATCATATTCTTATATATGTTTTTTAAAATTATTCATATCAGAATAATTATTTCCTTTCTTTAAACGCCTTTCTGTATATATATTCCATAAAAAATCAGAACAGAGAATTTTCATAAAAAAAAATTCTATTCCTTTTTGCTTGTGAAAAGAAAACAATAAATTTGCATCACGATCGGGCGACAAAACAGTCACCGATATTGCCGAAATAACTCAGTTGGTAGAGTAACTCATTCGTAATGAGTAAGTCGCGGGTTCGAGTCCCGCTTTCGGCTCACAAAGGCATAGTCAACTATGCCTTTTTTATTATCCGATTCCATACCGACAATCTTATCCAATTCCCCAATAGCTTTAAGGTAATAAAATCAATTTGCACAGCTCTGTATTTCCTCCGGTTCCTACTATATCCCGACTTACATAAGACATTTTTGCAGTCTCTTTCCTTTCTTTAAGACATTTTTGCAGAATAAAGCCTTAACACACTGACAATTAGACAGTTTTATCTTCTTTTCCGACATTGGCAAAGATTTTGAGAATCTATTAGCGTCGTGCAACGGACAAGGTAATTCCCCTACTCCGGACGACACCCTAAAACAAGATAAAAGAAAGGAGAAACTATATGAACTTTAACAACTTTACAATCAAATCGCAGGAAGCTGTTCAACAGGCTGTCAACCTTGTACAAAGCATGGGACAACAGGCCATCGAACCGGAACACCTGCTGGCAGGAGTGTTGAAGGTAGGTGAAAATGTAACCAACTTCATCTTCCAGAAACTGGGAATGAACAGCCAGCAAGTAGCCATGGTTCTCGACAAGCAGATAGCTTCCCTTCCTAAGGTTTCGGGAGGAGAACCTTACCTGAGCCGGGATGCTAACGAGGTACTTCAGAAAGCGGTCAGCTTCTCTAAAGAGCTGGGCGACGAGTATGTATCACTGGAAGCCATTATTCTGGCTTTACTGAACGTAAAATGTACGGTAGCCACTATCTTGAAAGATGCCGGTATGACCGACAAGGAACTGCGTGCTGCTATCAGTGAACTGAGACAGGGACAGAAAGTTACTTCACAATCCAGCGAAGATACTTACCAGTCTTTGAACAAGTATGCCATCAACCTGATAGAGGCTGCACGAAACGGAAAACTCGACCCTGTTATCGGACGTGACGAGGAAATCAGACGTGTATTGCAGATTCTGAGCCGACGTACCAAGAATAATCCGATTCTGATAGGTGAACCGGGTACAGGTAAAACAGCTATCGTAGAAGGATTGGCACAGCGTATCTTAAGAGGTGATGTACCGGAGAATTTGAAGAACAAACAACTGTACTCACTGGATATGGGTGCACTGGTAGCCGGTGCCAAATATAAAGGTGAGTTTGAGGAACGTTTGAAATCGGTCATCAACGAAGTGACTCAGTCGGACGGAAACATCATCCTGTTCATCGATGAAATCCATACGCTGGTAGGTGCAGGTAAAGGAGAGGGTGCAATGGATGCAGCCAATATCTTGAAACCGGCATTGGCGAGAGGAGAACTGAGAAGTATCGGTGCCACTACATTGGACGAATACCAGAAGTATTTCGAAAAGGATAAGGCTTTGGAACGTCGTTTCCAGACCGTAATGGTCAACGAACCGGATACACTGAGTTCTATTTCTATCCTTCGTGGTTTGAAAGAACGGTACGAAAACCATCATCAGGTACGTATCAAAGACGAAGCTATCATTGCTGCCGTAGAATTGAGTAACCGTTACATTACAGAACGTTTCTTGCCGGATAAGGCCATCGACCTGATGGATGAAGCGGCTGCAAAACTGCGTATGGAACGTGACTCACTTCCGGAAGAACTGGATGAAATAGAACGTCGTCTGAAACAGCTCGAGATAGAACGCGAAGCCATCAAACGCGAAAAAGATGAAGCTAAACTGGCTCAACTGAACAAGGAAATCGCAGAGTTGAAAGAACAGGAAACTTCTTATAAGGCTAAATGGCAGAGCGAAAAAGAACTGGTCAACAAGATTCAGCAGAACAAACAGGAAATTGAACACCTGAAGTTTGAAGCTGATAAGGCTGAACGTGAAGGCAACTACGGAAAAGTAGCCGAAATACGATATGGCAAGCTCAAAGCACTGGAAGATGAAATCAAACATATCCAGGACGACCTGAAGCACAAACAGGGAGACAATGCCATGATTAAGGAAGAAGTTACCGCCGAAGACATTGCTGATGTTGTATCACGCTGGACAGGAATACCGGTCAGCAAAATGTTGCAGAGCGAACGTGAGAAACTGCTGCATCTGGAAGACGAACTGCATCGCCGTGTCATAGGTCAGGACGAAGCCATTCAGGCTGTAGCCGACGCCGTACGTCGTAGCCGTGCCGGATTGCAAGACCCGAAACGTCCGATTGGCTCATTTATCTTTCTGGGTACTACCGGAGTTGGTAAGACCGAATTGGCAAAGGCTTTGGCCGAATACTTGTTCGACGATGAAACACTGATGACCCGTATCGATATGAGTGAGTATCAGGAGAAACATACCGTGTCTCGTCTGATTGGTGCGCCTCCGGGATACGTTGGTTACGATGAAGGAGGACAGCTTACCGAAGCCGTACGCCGGAAACCTTATTCTGTAGTATTGTTCGATGAGATAGAAAAAGCTCATCCGGATGTGTTCAACATCCTGCTGCAGGTATTGGATGATGGTCGACTGACCGACAACAAAGGACGTACAGTCAACTTCAAGAATACTATCATCATTATGACATCCAACTTGGGCAGTGCCTACATTCAGAGTCAGTTCGAGAAGATTAACGACCAGAACCACGATCAGATTGTAGAAGAGACCAAGGCGGAAGTGATGAATATGCTGAAAAAGACCATTCGTCCGGAATTCTTGAACCGTATCGACGAGACCATCATGTTCCAACCGCTCAACAAAGAGCAGATTGAACAGATTGTCCGCTTGCAGATAAACGGTATTAAGAAGATGTTGGAAGAAAACGGAGTAACCCTCCAGATGACCGACGAAGCTGTCGACTTTATCGCCACAGCCGGTTACGATCCTGAGTTTGGTGCCCGTCCGGTAAAACGTGCAATCCAGCGTTACCTGTTGAACGATTTGTCAAAGAAACTTCTGTCTCAGGAAGTAGACCGCAGCAAACCGATTATCGTAGAACGTAGTGGTGAAGCACTGAAGTTCCGTAACTAAATCTTTCTACTTAAATAAAAGCAAGGCTGTTTCAAACTATTTTGAAACAGCCTTTTTTGTATCCGGATATTCCCTGCATCAGGAAAGTCCGTCATACCGTAATTGTACGGTATAAATTGCGCTTTCACCTGAAACCGAACAGAAATTTATTGAAATGACAAACAGTGCAGCAGGAATAAAAAGATAACAATGAATGTCAGAAGCTTTAAACGCGGTCGTTGGATGTCCGTTTGTCGCCGTTGGCTGTACATTCAACGTGGGCAAATGTACAGCCGACGTCGTCGTTTTAAGCCAGTAAATAGAATCATAAATTTATATTAAAGAAAACAGAGACCATCCCAGAATGAAGTGAGATAGTCTCTGTTTTGATAAAAAAGTACACCAACAATGTCTTCTTATTCAAAAAGCAATTTCTGTATTGCTCCGATGATTTATTTCCTCGTTTTTTTCTTTGAAGCAGTAGCCTTTTTCAAACTCTGATAATCGGCCACAATACCTTCGGTTATCCAGTTGGCAAGTGCCTGACGGTTGTCGGCTATAACCAAACGCTTCTGGTCTTGAGCATTCTGTATATTTCCCAGTTCCATAAATACAGAAATAGGCATTGCTTTACGCAATACGAACAAATTTCGTTCGCTCACCGTTCCGTCAAATCCACGATTGGGCTGATGACGGTCGTACTTGGCACGGAACGTACTCTGTATCCGGTTTGCCAAACGCTTTCCATACGTGCTTCCCGGCGCATGATAGAAGAACACATCGGTCTGATTCCGTCTTCCACGACTATCTACATGGATAAAGATAGCCCGCTTATAACTGCTTTTCTCCTTACGATGAATCCGGTTAATGGCATCACAGCGCTGTTGCAGGCGTGCTACCTGATTCAAAGGAATAGGACTTCCCATACAGGTTTCCCGCTTACTGTTCTTCAATACAGCATGCTCACGAATGCCGTCTTTCGCATCCTGAATAATAAAGTGTACTTTAGCTCCCCGCTTCAACAGTTCACGTCCCAATCGGAGTATGATGTCGTAAGCATACTCATCTTCGTGCAACTCCTTTCCTTTATACTTTCCGATACATCCGGGGTCGGGACCACCATGCCCGCTCACCAGATAAAAGACTGTACCTTTCAGCGAATTCGAAATAACCGGATACGATGCTTGTGCCTTTCCAAATAAAGGCTCATAGTTTGCTTTCTTCTTTTTCTGAGAAACAGCCGGCAAACACATAAGCCAGCACAGCAATATCAATACGTATCTCATACTCAGTCTTTCAGCAATTCATCGATTTTCTTACACAATGAAGCAAACTCTTCTTCATTGTACAAACGGGTCATCATCACAATCTTACCATCCTTACCCACCAATACATTACGGGTAATTCCAGCCTTCCGTTCTGCATAAAGAGCAAAAATATCTGCACCCGGATCAAGGCCTAACGGATAAGTCACTCCGGTCTGTTCTGCAAACTTCTTCACTCTCTCCAAAGGCTCGTCGCGGTCAATACCGTAAAGAGCAAAATCTGCATTATCTTTATGTTTCTTCCAGATATCACGTTCGATGAAAGGCATTTCCTTTCTGCAAACTCCACACCAGCTGGCTGTAAACTGAAGCATCACAACCTTTCCTCTCAAATCGGAAAGACGTACCTTCTGTCCGTCGGTAAGTGTCATTTCAAAATCGGGAGCTTCCTCTCCTACTTTTACAATATAACCTACCGCATCCGGAGTCTGCTGCTGTGCATAGCCAGATGTACCAACCAATAAACTTATTATCCCAACTACCAATAATACAATCTTTCTCATTTTTATATTCTCCTTTATTTTCTTTGACAAACTTACGGAAAAATGACGGAATATGCCAATATCCATAAAAAAAGCTTCTCCCATTCCTTCATCAGGCTATGGAAGAAGCTTACGAATTAAATATCTAAATCATTCTCTATTCATCAAAAGCAACTTGAACCGTCGAAACAGTGCGTACAAACCTTACACTTAGGCAATCCAATTGCTTCAATCAATGTTTCCAATGTATTAAACTTCAAAGAAGTCAGTCCGAAACGTGCACGGATACGCTCTACCAGTTCCTTATACTCTGGTGAATCGGTGGTTGCATACTGTGCCAGTTTTGCATTCTCATCTCCCTCTATTTCCTTGATAATACGGCGTGTAATCAGTTCCATATCTCCTTTCGAAGAAGTAAATCCGATAAAAGGACAACCATAAATAAGTGGAGGACAAGCAATACGCATGTGTACTTCTTTTGCTCCGTAATCGTACAGTACATTTACATTATCGCGAAGCTGTGTACCGCGTACGATAGAATCATCACAGAACAAGACTCTCTTTCCCTGCAACATGGCACGGTTTGGAATCAGTTTCATCTTAGCGACCAAAGAACGCATTGCCTGATTGCTTGGAGTAAAGCTTCGTGGCCATGTAGGAGTGTATTTTGAAATAGCACGGTGATAAGGAATTCCTTTTCCTTCGGCATAACCTAAAGCCATACCTACACCCGAATCAGGAATACCGCATGCACAATCTACTTCCGAATCGTCGGTCTTTCCCATCTTGTAACCACTTGCAAAACGAACCTCTTCTACATTCTTTCCTTCATAGCAGGATACAGGGAATCCGTAATATACCCACAGGAATGAACAAATTTGCATTTTCTCATTGGGCTTGCGCAATTGTTCCAATCCATCGGCACGCATCCGGATAATTTCTCCCGGACCTACAAAGCGTTCAATCTCGTAATCCAAGTTAGGGAAACTGCTTGATTCGCTTGTAGCCGCGTAGGCACCTTCTTTCTTACCTATCACAATAGGAGTACGTCCCCATTTGTCACGCGCCACAATAATACCGTCTTCTGTCAGAATCAGCATTGAACACGAACCTTTTATCTTATTGAATACGTTTTCAATACCATCTACAAAATCTTTTCCCTGTACGATAAGCAAGGCAATCAACTCGGTAGGATTGGTCTTTCCCATGCTCATTTCCGCAAAATGCATATTCGCATCTAGCATTTCCTTCTCAAGTTCAGCAGTATTGTTGATTTTGGCTACCGTAACAATAGCAAATCGTCCTAAATGAGAATTGATCATGATTGGTTGCGGATCTGTATCACTAATGACACCTATTCCCGACTTTCCTTTAAACTGAGGAAGTTCTGCTTCAAATTTCGTACGAAAATAAGAACTTTCAAGACTGTGTATAGACCGCGTGAATCCTTCGCCTTCGGCATATGTAGCCATACCGGCGCGTTTTGTTCCTAAATGTGAATTATAATCCGTACCGTAGAATAAATCGGTTACGCATTCAGCCTTAGAGACTGTTCCGAAAAAACCACCCATTCCTTTATTGTTTGTTTTATTATTGTTTGATTGAGAGGGCAAAATTACGAAAAAAAAGAAAAGTCATAATCATGAACAAACATAAACATGAAAAAAATATCCATCAACTGCAATCCCCAATAAAAAAATGCCGCAATCTTACGATAACGGCATTTTCCATAACTTCTTTCTTATGAATTGATATTTACTTTATTTTATCTCGAATCTTGCTAAGATAGGCACGCATTCCCTCGGTATCTTTATTGCTGATAATATCCAAGAGTTCATTCAACTCGGTACGAATTCCCTCTACCTGGGCAGGTGTACGGGGGTTGAATAGAATTTCCTGCAACAGATAATCGTCTTCATTCAAGACTCCTTTCGCAATAGCCATATGACGCTTGAATGTGGTACCCGGTGCATCCTGGTGCTTCATTACAGCTGCAAAAACAAAGGTAGAGACAAAAGGTATGGACAATGAATATGCTACTGTTTCATCATGTCCTTCGAAGGTATATTCAAAAATGTTCAGTCCTAAACGCTGATATAAATCTTTGAAGAAAATCTTACCTAAATGGTCTCCTTCCTTGATAATAATCGCATTTTCTGTACTCAGCTTATCCAAGTTGGCAAATGTAGGACCAAACATAGGGTGTGTGGAAACATAACGGAATCCGCTCTGTTCGTAAAACTCCTTCAGTCCTGTCTTTACCGAAGCAATATCACTGATTATACAATCTTTTGGCAACACTGGAAGAACCTGACGAAAAGCTTCTAATGTATATTTGACCGTCGCTGCATTGATAACCAGCTCTGGTCCGAACTCCTGTATTTCGTCTATCGAGGTGAAACGATAACAGTTGTACATAAAACGAAGGCGCTTGGCATCTACATCATATACTGCTACATCATGGTCAAAACTCAACACATCAGTAAAGAAAGATCCCATCTTTCCGGCTCCCAATATCAATATCTTCATCGTCTCTTTTCTTATTTATTAATAATTTCCATCTGCTGACGTACACTTTCTTCATGGATAGCTTCGAACACTTGCTTTACAAAGTCTGCATCCATTCCACACAGAGTTCCTTGTGCTCCACGCTTATCAAGAATCTCATTGTAACGTCCGGTCTGAAGAATGGTCATATTATGCTCTTTCTTGAATGTACCGATTTCACGACATACACGCATACGTTTAGCCAGAATCTCCATCAGTTCATTGTCGCAATCGTCAATCTGATGACGAAGTTCATTCAGATTTTCTGTAGACTGATGTTCCTTACGGATAACCAGCAAGTTCAAAATATAATCCAGAATATCCGGAGTAACCTGTTGTGCAGCATCGCTCCACGCCGCATCCGGATTGCAGTGTGCTTCTACAATCAGACCGTCGAAGCCCAAATCCATTGCCTGCTGACAAAGCGGAGCAATCAGTTCACGCTTACCTCCAATGTGGCTCGGGTCGCACAGAATAGGCAAGTTAGGAATACGACGGCGCAATTCGATAGGAATATGCCATTGAGGAAGATTGCGGTAAATCTTCTTGTCGTAAGAAGAAAAACCTCTATGGATTACTCCCAGTCTCTTCAATCCGGCATTATTGATACGTTCCAAAGCTCCAATCCAAAGTTCCAGATCGGGATTGACCGGATTCTTTACGTATACAGGAACATCTACTCCTTTTAATGCATCTGCAATCTCCTGTACAGCAAACGGATTGGCAGTTGTACGGGCACCAATCCACAAAATATCGATACCGGCTTTCAGGCACTCGTATACGTGTTTGGCTGTAGCCACTTCTGTTGCTACGTACATACCTGTTTCCTGTTTGACACGTTTCAACCATGCCAGACCATCCACTCCGATACCTTCAAAGCCTCCTGGTTTTGTACGCGGTTTCCAGATACCGGCACGGAAAATCTTCACACCTTTATTAGCCAAAAGTGTGGCAGTTGACATTACTTGTTCTTCTGTTTCGGCACTACAAGGGCCTGCTATCACCATGGGGCGTTCTTTTGAAACACCTTCCAGTTCGATGGGTTGTAAATTCAGTTCCATATCTTTATCTTTTTTGTTGTTCGTTTTTATTTATCTGACTTTTTATAAGACAGATTTGATTCTTTCTAAAGCTTCTGCCAGTTTTTCTTCTTTGGCACAAAGCGAAATACGAATGTAGCGTTTGCCATTGCTTCCGAAGATAAATCCCGGAGTAATGAATACCCGTGCCTCATGCAAGACTTTCTCGGTCAGTTCCTCTACATCACCATAAGTATCGGGAATACGTCCCCAAAGGAACATGCCCACTTGGTTTTCATCAAAGGTACATCCCAAGACACGCATGATTTCTTCTGCAAGTTTCCGGCGTCGGCTATATACCTGAATATTGGCTTCTTCATGCCATTCGGCACTGTTATGATACGCCTGTGCTGCAGCCAACTGCAAAGGTCGGAACGTACCCGAATCGATATTACTCTTAATCTTCAGAATCCACTGTACAAAAGTAGCATTGGTAGCCAGCATACCGACACGCCATCCCGGCATGTTGTGACTCTTACTCATCGAGTTGAACTCAATACAGCATTCCTTTGCTCCCGGCACATTCAAGATACTGATTGGCTTCCGGTTAAGAATAAAGCTGTAAGGATTGTCGTTCACTATGACAATATTATGACGGCGTGCAAAGTCTACCAGTTTTTCATACAGTTCCATTGTAGCATTTGCTCCTGTCGGCATATTGGGATAGTTGGTCCACATAATCTTTACACGACTCAAATCCATTTTCTCCAACTCGTCAAAGTCCGGCTGCCAGTTGTTGTCTTCTCTTAAGTTATAGTTGACAATCTCACTACCCAATATTTTATTCAATGATGTATAGGTAGGATAGCCAGGATTAGGAACCAACACTTGATCTCCCGGATTCACCAATGCCAGCGTCACATGCAAAATACCTTCCTTAGAGCCGATAAGAGGCTGGATTTCCGTAGCAGGATCTAAATCAACGTTATACCAGCGCTTGTACCAGTCGGCCATAGCCTGACGTAACTCAGGAATACCCACCGTAGGCTGATAACCATGAGCATCCGGTTTCTGGGCATTTTCACACAAGACACGTACCGTTTCTTCTGAAGGTGGCATATCGGGGCTTCCGATACCCAGACTGATTACATTCTTTCCTTCCGCATTCATACGCGCTACTTCTTTCAACTTACGGCTGAAGTAGTATTCGCTTACATTAGCCAGTCTGTCGGCAGGCTGTATATTATAGTGTAGATTCTCCTTCTGCATATTCTCCTAATATTTTAAGTGCTTTGGTAAGCGGCATTACCGCATCAATAGCTTGTTTGTATCTCAAATAATCGTTAAACATTACATCCACATAAAACAGATACTCCCATTCACGACCGATAATAGGCAACGACTGTATCTTGGTCAGATTGATCTTATAAAATGAAAAGATAGACAAAACCTGTGAAAGGCTTCCTTCTGTATGCGGAAGTGAAAATACGATGTTGGCTTTGTTTACTTTCGAGCGGTCTTTCAGTTCGTCTGCCATCCAAGTATCGGCAATAACCAGGAAACGGGTAAAATTATGTTTGTTTGTTTCAATGCCTTCCTGCAAGATTTTCATTCCATACAATTCGGCCGCATACTTGGAACAGATAGCAGCATGGCCTTTCAACTGATGCTTACTGATGTTTTCGGCACTACCGGCAGTATCTTCTGTTTCTACAACCTTCAGCTTCGGATGATGCTGCAAGAACTCACGGCACTGGGCCAATGCTACCGGATGAGAATTCACTTCAGTCAAATCGTCCCAATCCTGATCGGGCAAACACATGATACTATGACTGATACGCAACTTGTGTTCTCCAATGATGGTTGCTCCACTTTCTCTCAATAATTCATAATTGTGAAGCAAACTTCCTGCAATCGTATTTTCAATGGCTACAAGTCCTATCACCTTACTGTCTTTACGCATCTGTTCAAAGACCTCTTCAAACGTATTGCAACATATCAGTTCAATTTCTTCATCTTTAAAATATTTATGAGCTGCAATATCATGATACGAGCCTGGAACCCCTTGTATAGCTATCTTTTTCATATAATCATATCTATAAAAAAAAATCCCGACTTCTTTACGAAGCGGGATTCGTTATATTTTCACTTATCATTTATCTTACTGTACACATGCGAACTCCCGCTTCTACCTTATTGCTAAAGTAAAAGTAATAAAAAAAGAAAAAGAAGTATGTCGCAAATGTTTTCATAAATCTTGCATTATTGTCTTTACGCTTGCAAATGTAATGTTTTTCTCGAAAAAACAAGCATAATGCGAAAAATTTCTATTCTTTTTTCAGTTTACGTATTTCACAGACTCATTTCAAAAGATTTCTTTACAAGAAAGAAGTACAACTACAGTCAAATGTCCCTTCAATAGAGATCAAGAAAAAACATACAGCTTTTTGGGTTCAAAAATAGAACGCCGTTGAGCTTCCCAACTCCCATTTACTCTAAATAGCCAAAGTAACGCTCCGTCCCCTTTTTTACAAGCTACAGCAGGCAGAGCAGAAAGAAATAAGATAACTTCATTCTGCGCATCTGTTCTCAGACAGACACAAAAACAACTAAAATAGTGCATGAAAAAGCCGTACCATCCCCCTGTTCCAGCTACTTCTCTTTTTCTGTTCTTTGACGATCAGACAATCCCAAAGGAGATACCAAAAGTAAACGGGAAAATACGGCACCTATTACTTCTTACCTAAAAGGAGTCAACCTATTGTATGCAGAACACATCCGGATAAAAACCGAGAGAATTTTTCACATAGACTAACCTGTTCTTTCCAACTTATATCAACAGCCTGCAACAAATATATAGAAAAGATTGTATTTTTGTAAAAAGAAGAATAACAAGATAAGCCGTATATGCGGTTCATACCATATTCCGGCTTGTAAGAAATCAAACAAAACCTGAAATGAAAAACCTTATTGCCTATAGCTGTCTGGCTACTTGCCTATTCTCCTTTCAGACAGTGCTTCCGCAACACCTTTCGGAAGACAGTTTGGCACCGACCGTGGTCGGTATCCCTCCTTCCGATGCCTTCATCGGACTGTCGCTCATGGAAGACGGGGAAATCAGACATTACAATTACGGAGCTCACGCTGTCGACCAACGTCCTCTCTATCTATCCAGTCGAGACGGTGGGCACAGTTGGAACACAGTCTACTTGCCTTATGAACTTCCTTATGCCGACCAGCGTTCGCCAGTGAGCCACGAATACATCCGTCTTTTCTGTACGGCTCAAGGAGTATACGCCATGCGTACGGAAGGAGGACTGGAGGGCGGACGTTCCATCGTGAAGATAGACGACAAGCCGGGAATCATGAACAAGCCTCCTCTCTTTATCCGAGATGGTAAACGAATTGTGTCAGGAGCGCACCGAACTGACAGAAGCGGTGCTTTTGTGTATTACTCCGACGACGATGGACGCTCTTGGAAAGCTTCTCAACAGGTTACGGTACCACTACACGAGAAAGGAGGATTTCATCAAGGCATACGCTGGAACCACGGTGCAGTAGAACCGACTGTACTGGAACTGTCCGACGGACGATTATGGATGATTATACGCACTTCACAAGACAAGCATTACCAGTCTTTTTCCGAAGACGGAGGAGAGACATGGAGCGAAGCTACCCCTTCGCCTTTCTACGGAACCATTACCATGCCTACGTTGTTCCGGCTGTCTGACGGAAGAATTCTCTTTTTCTGGTGCAATACCACTCCACTGCCCGAACTGCCGACAGCCAACGGGATATGGGATGATGTCTTCACCAATCGTGATGCCGTGCATGTGGCTCTGTCAGAAGATGAAGGAAGGACCTGGAAAGGATTCCGCGAACTGCTACTGAACCCGGAACGGAACTCTTCTCATTTTGGCAACACAAAAATGGGAGAAGATAAAAGTGTACATCAGGTGCAGGCAGTGGAAGTAGCTCCCGGCAAGGTTTTAACCTCCATTGGCCAACATCGTCAATGCCGAAAAATGATTCTGTTCGATGTAGACTGGCTTTACGAAACCGAACGTTCTTGCGATTTCAGTGACGGACTCGAGCAATGGTCCGCATTCCGGTACTACAAAGGTATTACCGGACACTGCTGCTACAACCGCCAGGAAGCTCCCTTACTACAGCCTCATCCGGACCGTACTCAAGCAAAAGCACTCCATATCGGATATACACCAAACGACTCACTAGTACAAGACAACGAAGGAGCCTTATGGAATTTTCCGGCTTCACCAGATGGAGAAGTCGAAGTACATCTCAGACTGGATACCGATATCGCTCATATCGACCTTGTCCTGAACGACCGTTGGTTCAATCCAACCGATACGGTAGCCCGACATGAAAGTATGTACATCCTACCACTGCAAAGAGACCGACTGAAAATCAACGATAAAAAGTGGCATAAAATCCGTGTATCGTGGGAAAAGAACCAAATGGCAACAGTATACGTAGACGATAAGCAACATGGAACGATTCCTCTGAACAAACCCACCGAACACGGTATTTCTTACCTACATGTGATAGGAGGTCACACTCCCGACAAGGCTGGAGTCTGGATCGACCGAGTATATGGAGGAAAACCTCAAAACAAGTAAATCAGCATTCAAAAAACAAATTAATCAATTTATAACCATAAAATTAAGATTATGAATAATTCCTTCGACCAAATCATAAACCGGCAGGGTACTGCTTCAGTCAAAACAGATGAAGTAAAAGAAATCTGGGGACGCGAAGACCTTATCCCATTGTGGGTAGCCGATATGGACTTTGCTACTCCTCCTTTTGTACTTGATGCCATACGAAAACGCTGCGAACATCCCATACTGGGCTATACCTGTAAGCCGGACAGCTATTATCAGGCTATTATTGGCTGGATGAAAATGAGATACCACATGGAGGTAAGCAAAGAACAGCTGAATTATGTACCCGGTATCGTACCCGGACTGGGAATGGCCATCAATGCTCTGACTCAGCCTGGAGACAAGATTATGATTATGCCTCCTGTATATCCTCCATTCTTTTGGTTAGTTACACGCAATAACCGCCGGTTGGTAGAATGCCCGCTTCGTCTGGAAGATGGACATTACCGGATGGATTTAGACCTGTTCCGCCGGTCTATAAAAGGAATCCGCGCCTTAATTTTATGTAATCCTCATAACCCGGGTGGTATAGTATGGACAAGAGAAGAACTGGAAACCATAGCTGAAGTCTGTGCAGACGACAATGTGATTGTATTGTCCGATGAAATCCATGCCGACCTGACCTTACCTCCCCGTCAGCATCTTCCTTTCCCTATGGTTTCAGAAAAAGCCCGTAACAATTCCGTGACTTTCATGTCGCCCAGCAAAGCTTTCAACATGCCAGGAGTGTCGGCCTCACACACCGTTATTTTCAATGAAGGATTAAGAGCCCGATTTGAAGCTTATCTGGAATCCTGCGAACTGAATGGTGGACACGTATTTGCCTTTCCTGCTGTGGAAGCTGCCTATTCAAATGGAACAGAATGGCTGGAACAATTATTAAGCTATATACAGGGAAACATTGATTATGTAACTGATTATATTCACACCCACATGCCCAAAATCAAGGTGATAGTTCCGATGGCTTCTTATCTTGTATGGCTGGATTGCCGCGACTTGAAACTCAGTCAGGAAGCGCTCAACGATTGGTTTGTTTCAAAAGCTCATTTGGCTTTGAATGACGGAAAGACATTTGGCAAAGAAGGGATTGGCTTTATGCGCATGAACATCGGTTCTCCCCGCTCTATTCTTGAACAAGCCATGAAACAACTTCATTCAGCTTATCAGCAATTGCCGGAATAGAATATAAACAACGTGAATTCTGAGACTTTACTTGCAAAAGTCTTAGAATTCACGTTATTTACAAAATGTCAATTCAGATGCCTTTATACGGCGTTATTTGACCACCGATACAGAAGTCGTGGAAAATTCGGCTGTTTTTCGACCCTTATAAAAATACAGAAAGACAGATATTCCTGCCTTTATCCGTCCAAATAACATAAACAGAAGTATACTATATATTCCGGTATCGAAGAATCAAGAAATAAGCAGCCTTTTATCACTTAAAAAAATGAAAAAATCTGCTTCGAAAAAGCATCAGAAATCCCCCGAAAACAGGTAAAAACAAGCAAAAAGAAGCATCAGCCAACGCGACTAATCGCGTAAGACAACGATTCTAGTACCGTAAGCCCTCGTTTCAAGTATTGTTACCGCCTGATACAGGTCGTATTTTCCTCTGGAAAAGGTTCCATAAACCTGCCCTATAACATGTTTTAAGGAGGTTTTCTAGCCCTAAAAAGGGATTTTTGACACTGTGAGCGAACTTT
The DNA here is from genome assembly GCF_037890285.1 of Phocaeicola sp. HCN-40430. Lineage (NCBI taxonomy): Bacteria > Pseudomonadati > Bacteroidota > Bacteroidia > Bacteroidales > Bacteroidaceae > Phocaeicola > Phocaeicola sp. HCN-40430. The sequence continues at coordinate 197,450 of NZ_JBBKBS010000001.1, read as the reverse complement.
TTATCCCAAATACGGGTTATCGAAAAACAGCATTTTCCCATTTTTTAATGCAAAACATTCAATATTCCTATCAATATGACAAAAGCCTTGAACCGTTTTCATTATCTTTCCGGTTCAAGGCTTTTCCTTTCTGTGGTAATGTGTTCCGAAGTCTTTCTTATTTCCAGTCGTCTATAACCACTTTATCTTGTGTCCAGCTTTCTACCACCATCTGTATTCTCTCTTTGGGCAACTCGGAACAGAAATCAAAACAGATACAACGTTTGTCTCCCGGCATCAGTGTGACATAATTATCAGAATAATGTACCGGAAGAATCCGCTCGCCAGTTTCCTTATCGAAAAGTTTAATACGATTGAAGAAACTGATACGACTGTCACCTGTAAAGTTAATCTTTCCCTTATACGTGTTTTCATTCTTTACCAGCGAAGCCTGTATATCCGGACGAGAAACAGGCAATTCTGCCAATGTACGATAATCTTTGGGAGTTGTAGTCAGCCAATAAATATTATCCGTCAGTTGTTTTCCTTCTGCATCCAGCAAGGTCAGTTTCAAGAAATACACACCTTTTATCGCTTCTGGCTGCGGAACTTCAAACAAATCATTTAACCCATTGGCCGACGCATCACATGTTTTCTCTTCCTTCCAACATTCCTTTCCATCGCGTGTAAACAACTGCGCTTTTACAACCAATCCTTTCTTCTCTTCAACCGTCGTATTCAGTAAAGTCACTTTTTTTGTGATCAGATTATAAAACGGATGAATCGGTTCGCATCCTTTACGAGTTCCATAAAGAGAAGCATTGACATCGAGAAACCAATCGTACATCTGACCGCGCAATGCAGTCCATGGATTTTGAGTTTTCCAAATCAGTACCCCGGTATACCAGTCCCACATGTGCGAAGCCCATCCTTCCATAAAGCTGCGGTATTGGTCATAATTGACTACCTGCGCATATTTACAATAATCTTCAATGGTATGTAGCTCTCCATAACGTTCCAGATGATCTCCATAGCCTAAATCCTTGTGATACCGCCAATTCAGATTACGTGTTCTTCCGTTTCTGGGAAATTCCTTTAAATCTTTCTCCGGCATGAAAGCACGGAAGCTTTCGACTTCGGGCGAACCTATCGAACCAACTTCCGGATTGAAAGGATGAGAACGGAAAGTAAAGAACCATTCCGGTTCCTGAATGCCATAAGGACCGTCTCCATTATCACCCAGTAAATTGCGGGTAAAAGTAGAATCGGTAGAATAACGGGCAAACAGACGATTCGGATCCAAACGAGGAAGAATATCTTCCTGCAAAGCCTGATCTATATCCTTAGCCAAAGGCCACTCGTTCGCTCCACACCAGAAACAAAGGCTCGGATGATTACGAATCATTTTAATCTGGTCTTCTGCCGAAGCCAAAAACAACGCATGATTATCCGGATATTCCCAGCGACGCTCTCTGGAGTCAAGTTTCGTAAGGTCTTCCCATGCTCCATTACAGTCTCCGCTTCCCCACAAATCCTGGAATACCAGAATACCATAACGGTCGCAAGCCTCATAAAATTCAGGACGTTCCAGTAAGGCACCTCCCCACACACGTATCATACGCAGATTCATTTCAGCATGAAAACGCACGTCGTGCTCATATCGTTCAGGAGACAGACGAAGCAGCCAGTCGGAATCGATGTAATTGCCACCGGTCATAAATATAGGCTGACCGTTTACATAAAACTCACGGCCTCCGTTATGAGGGTTTTTGCGTGTAGTTATTTCCCGAATACCAAAACGTACATTCTCAGAATCCGTTTCTTCCCCATCCATTACAAACGAAAAAGAAATCTGATGCAAAGGCTGAGTTCCTATTCCATTCGGCCACCACAAAGACGGATTCTTCAAAGTCTGTCTGTCAAGTTCGACTGTTTTGGTTTCATAAGGCTGCAAGCTCACCGGCTCTTCCAGCTTTCGTCCTTCGTACACCATCCTCAATATCCCTTTCTTAGGTTGAGCCGATACATTCTTCACCTCCACAGATGTTTCCAAATAAGCCGGAGCCTGTTTGGTGTCACTCGGACGGCGTACTCCCGGTACTTTCGTTACCACATACGGATGATCTACACAAACATCTCCTGTCGTGGTAATAGAAACTTCATCCCAGATTCCGGTATTACGGTCGCGTACGGGCTGAATCCAATCCCATCCGGGAGTATATTGCATCGTACAGTTTCGGGCTATCTGTCCGTCACCTCCCTGTCCTCCATTAGGAACTCCTACATGATCGGGAGGGAAAACCAATACTCCCAATACATTTACAGAATCCTTTTTCAAATAAGAAGTAATATCGTAAGTCTGGCGTAAGAACATTCCTTCATGAGTCGTAGTATTGACACGCTTTCCGTTCAGATAAATTTCAGCCTTATAATTGATGCCTCTGAAATTCAGCCATACATGTGTTCCTGAATCTACTGAAGAAACTGTAAAAGGACGGACAAACCAATAAGTATAGAAATCCCGCCCCACGGCAGAGATATCCGGTATCTTCTCATTATTCAATCCAAACTCGGGAACAGGAAACAACTTGTTCTCCAGCAAGGTAGTCAGCACCGTTCCCGGTACTTTCGCCTGCAACCATCCTGATGAATCAAAACATCCTGAAGTAAGTCTGTTTCCATCTTCTCCAATTTCTGCTGCCCTACGGGCAAACCAACCCTCATGTAATAAAGTTTTGCTTCCAGCTTCTGGTAACACAACCTGTACCCCATTCTGCGCAAAACCCAATAAAGGCAGACAAACTGCCATTACCAATAATCGTACCTGTGTTTTCATGTAATAAAGATTCGTAAAGTGAAAACAAAGGTACATTTTTATCGTAAAAAACCAAATTATCGGCAGTTGTCATTCCTTATAAAGACAGAGTCTATCTAATGGAAAGAGCCTCTGTAAAAACATAAAAAAACTTCCTGACGAATCACTCGACAGGAAGTCTATAACTGTTTCCATTACTGTTTCAATAAATAATTCTTGAAAGCAGAAAACTCTTTCGACATCGGTACACTCTGTTTTTCACCTCTCATAAAGGCCTGAAGTTTTTCAGGAATCTTTACCTCATGTCCGATGATACCCTCTACTGTTTGAAGGAACTTAGCCGGATGGGCCGTTTCAAGGAAGACACCATATTCATCGTTTTTCAATTCCTGTGCCAAAGCCTTGTAGCCACACGCTCCATGCGGATCGAGCAGATAACCGGTTTCTTCGTATACCTGCTGTACAGTATCACGTATCTGCTCATCGGTATACGTTTCACCACTGATTTCTGAAGCAATTGCGTCATGACTTCCTTCATACAAATCGAGAATACGGGCAAAGTTACTGGGATCTCCCACATCCATTGCATTAGCAATAGTCGATACCGACGGACGAGGGCGATATTCTCCTGTCTTCAGATACTGATAGAAGATATCATTCCGGTTATTAGCTGCAATAAAACGTTTCACCGGCAATCCCATCCGTTTTCCGAAGAGTCCGGCAGTAATATTACCGAAGTTACCGCTGGGCACACAAATCACCAGATTGTCTGCCTTGCCTATTTTCTTCATCTGCGCATAAGCATAGAAATAATAAAAAGCCTGAGGAAGGAAACGTGCCACATTGATGGAATTGGCAGAAGTCAGCTGCATGTGTTCATTCAATTCTTTATCCATAAAAGCATTCTTCACCAATGCCTGGCAATCGTCGAATGTACCGTCTACCTCGATAGCGGTAATATTCTGCCCCAATGTAGTAAACTGCTTTTCCTGTATCTCGCTGACCTTACCTTTCGGATACAGTACATACACATGAATACCTTCCACTCCCAGGAAACCATTGGCTACGGCACTACCTGTATCACCGGAAGTAGCAACCAGCACGTTCACTTGGTTTTTACCTTCTTTCCGGATAAAATACCCCAGCAAGCGAGCCATAAAACGTCCGCCCACATCCTTAAAGGCCAATGTAGGACCATGAAAGAGCTCCAATGCATATACGTTGTCTTTTACCTGAACGACAGGGGTATCGAAACTCAATGTATCGTATACAATCTGTTTCAGAGTTTCCGCCGGTACATCTTCGCCAAAGAACGCATCAGCTACCCGACAGGCAATCTCCTGAAAAGACATTTTTTCTATTTCCTCAAAAAAGGAAGAAGGCAACGGCTTTATCACTTCCGGCATATACAAGCCTTTATCGGCAGCAAGACCCTTTACTACCGCTTCTTCCAGTGTGGCCCAAGGAGCCTTTTTATTGGTACTATAGTATTTCATAAGGTCAGTATTTCATAAATTCATTCATAAACTCATCTCTCTCAAGTGTGCCATACGCCCCCTGTTTGCAGGAAACTTCATCGTATGTCTGCACCTCATCGGGTTCTATACCCGGATAGTAAATAAGGAAAGGAATCGGTTCGGCTGTATGAGTACGCAACTCACAAGGAGTAGGATGATCGGGCAACACAGCAATCGCTACCGGTTCGTCCCATTCTTTCACAACTTCGTATACGGGTTTTACAATACGGCTATCCAGATTTTCTATCGTCTGCAATTTCAAGGCTACATTTCCCTCATGACCGGCCTCATCGCTTGCTTCGACATGCAAATACACAAAATCGTCTGTCCGCAAAGCTTCGATAGCCGCATGTGCCTTTCCTTCGTAATTCGTATCATAGAGTCCTGTTGCTCCTTCTACATCGATACAGCGTAAACCTGCATAACGGCCAATTCCCCGAATCAGGTCGACAGCTGTAATGACACTTCCCTTCTTTATCTCCGGATATTTCTGTGACAAAGGCTCCATTTGCGGACGGAAGCCCGGACTCCATGCCCAGATACTGTTTGCCGGATCTTTTCCTTCTTCCACTCGCTTCAGATTCAGCGGATGAGAAGCCAGCAGTTCCTGCGAACGGAGTGTCAGCTCGTTCAGCAAACGTGCAGTATCTTCTGCCTCTGCACAAGCCGGACGCACCATATTCGGACGAAAAGGCTGCAACGGAATATCGTGAGGAGGTACACAAACCAATCTTTTATCTCCTCCTTTTATTACCAGCAGATGACGATACTGTACTCCGGTATAAAAATGAATACGGTCCGTACCCAAATGTTCCTGCAAATAACGAATCAGCACATCAGCCTCTTCCGTGGTAATATGTCCGGCCGAATGGTTTTTCAAGGTTTCCCCTTCCACACATACTATATTACAGCGCAAGGCCAAATCCCCCGGACAAAGTTCAACCCCTATACTTGCAGCCTCAAGCACCCCGCGCCCTTCGTATACCTTAGGCAAATCGTACCCCAATACCGACATATTGGCAACTTCGCTCCCCGGATGAAATCCATCGGCTACTGTTTTCAACATACCGCAACGCCCCATTGCGGCCAGTTTATCCATATACGGTGTATGTGCATACTGCAACAAAGTCTGGTTTCCCAATGAAGGTACGGCCCAATCGGCCATGCCATCGCCTAATATAATAATGTGTTTCATCGTTCTAAATATTTGCAATGCTCATAATATCGGCAAACACACCGGCTGCAGTTACGCTGGCACCGGCTCCGTATCCCTGAATGAGCATAGGGTATTCATTGTATCGCTCGGTAGTGAGCAAAATAATATTGTTGCTGCCTTCCAGATTATAGAATGGATGGCGACTGTCTACTTCCTGTAAGGAAACTATACCTTTTCCATTGTCCAGGCTTGCCACGAAGCGCCAGCGTTTTCCTTCGGCTTCCAATTTCTTGCGACGGGCTTCAAAATCGGCATCCAACGTTTTGACATTCTTCCAGAAATCGTCCAACGAGCCTTCGAAGCAAGAATCCGGAATAAACAGATGTTTCTCCACATCCTCCTGGCTCAGTTTATATCCGGCCTCACGAGCCAAGATAACCAACTTACGGATGACATCCTTTCCACTCAGGTCGATACGCGGATCGGGTTCCGAATAGCCTTCTTCCTTCGCTTTACGGATTGTTTCACTCAGAGGTACCTCCTCGCTGATGGTATTGAAAATATAATTCAGCGTACCACTTACCACCGCTTCAATCTTAAGAATCTTATCGCCACTGTTGATAAGGTCGTTGATGGTATTGATAATCGGAAGTCCTGCACCCACATTGGTTTCGAAAAGGAATTTCACACCACGCTGGCGGGCAATAGACTTCAGTTCTGCATAGACATCGTATTCCGAAGAAGCGGCTATCTTATTGGCTGCTACAACCGAAATATTATGGCTTAGAAAATCTTTATACAGTCCGGCAATGGAAGCATTAGCAGTACAATCCACAAATACAGAGTTGAATATATTCATGCCAATAATCTCGTCGTGCAAAACCTGAGGCGAAGAAGGAATACCTTTCTCCTCCAGTTCCTTACGATAGTTATTCAAATCTATTCCACGGCGGGTAAAGTATGCATAATGTCCGTTGGCAATACCTACCACTTTCAAGTTCAGTCCCCGCTCCTGCTTCAATTTCTCCTGCTGACTGTTGATTTGCTCAATCAAGCTATGTCCTACCGTACCGATTCCGCAAATGAACAGATTCAGTACCTGATATTCGGACAGGAAGAAAGAATCGTGAATCACGTTCAGAGTCTTACGTAAAGAATCACCTTCTACCACAAAAGAAATGTTTGTTTCCGATGCTCCCTGTGCACAGGCAATGACATTGATACCGTTTCGTCCGAGCGTACCAAACAGTTTACCTGCAATTCCCGGAGTATGCTTCATGTTCTCTCCTACAATAGCCACTGTAGCCAGTCCGCTTTCTGCCATCATCGGCGAGATTTCTCCCATTTCAATTTCTTTGGCAAACTCTTCATTCAGCACCTTACATGCCAAAGCCGAATCTTCTGTACGTACCCCGATAGAGGTTGAGTTTTCCGAAGAAGCCTGTGAGACCAGGAACACACTGATACCATTTTCTGCCAAGGTCTTGAAAATACGGTGGTTGACTCCAATCACACCCACCATACCCAATCCGGTCATGGTAATAAGGCAGGTATCATTAATAGAAGAAATACCTTTGATAGGTTTTGAAAAATGATCGGCCTGCTGCTTTACAATAGTACCGGGAGCATCCGGATTGAATGTATTCTTTATCAGAATAGGAATGTTTTTATGGCATACCGGATAAATGGTCGGCGGATAAACCACCTTGGCTCCGAAGTTACACAACTCCATTGCTTCCACATAACTCAGTTCGGTAATAGGATATGCAGTACTGATGACACGGGGATCGGCAGTCATAAAACCATCCACATCGGTCCATATCTCCAGAATATCCGCATTCAGAGCCGCAGCCAGAATAGAAGCTGTATAATCCGAACCTCCACGTCCCAAATTGGTCACTTCTCCGGTATCCTTATCTGTAGAAATAAAACCGGGTACCAGTGCTACCTGGGGAACTTCCTTGAAAGTCTCTCTTACCAGACGATTCGTCAGTTCCGAGTCGAGTATATGTTTGTTATGCTTCTTTTCGGTTTTGATAAAAGTACGTGAATCGAACCACTGGGCTCCTTCTATCAGTGTAGCTACAATGATAGACGAAAGACGTTCTCCATAGCTTACTATTGTAGCAGAGGTTTTGGGAGAAAGGTCATGAATCAGGAAAATACCCTGAAAGATATTTTTCAATTCGCTCAACAGTTCGTTGACCTGATCCAATAAAACTTCACGTGCTTTCCCGGCAGGAATGACTGTATATACCATTTCGATATGGCGGTTGACAATCTCCTTCATTTCCTTCTCATACGCCGAATCACCGGCTGCAGCCATTTTCGATGTATGAATCAGTTTATCTGTAATTCCTCCTAATGCCGATACGACTACTATAACCTTATCGTCTACCGATTCGACTATTTTTTTTACACTCAACATACTGTTGACCGATCCAACAGATGTTCCGCCGAATTTCAATACTTTCATGCTCTTATATTTTTAGCCTGTTTTCCCCGATATACATGCAGGAAAATAAAGTTCAAAAAAGAAAAAAAATGAATGATAAAAAAGAATATGCTTGCGCACGCAAGCGTGTATCACGTAGAAACACCATATATACTATCTTCCCCCCAGAGGGGTCATCCCAAAGGTCGATGTAGTGGTCATCATCCACCCCATCCCGGTCTGTGTCATGTTACGATAGTAGATATTCACTTATTGATTTTTTAGTCTGTGGCAAATATAAGAACATTTTTCTACAAACAAACAGATTTTACTGTTTTTTTGCCACATTTACATCAACTACGCCATCTAATAGATTAAAAAGTATCGAATAATAACATCTTTAGTTCTATAAAGAAAGTCTGTTTCATACAGCAACTCTTCTATATTCGACGACGTCGGATACAAAGCCGACGACGACAAATCACCGTTCAACGACGCCGTTTGCGCAGCCAACGACGGTAATTATATACCGACAATACAAACAGATACAATCCATCCACATCATACAACATTTGTTTCCTGACTTTTCTTCTACCTGCAAAAAAAATGGCTGTACAACGGGGAAAAAATCCTCGAAGTACAGCCTGTCAATTTAACCTATACTATAAAAAAAATCTTTATTTGCGATACGCAGCCAATTCCTCGGCATTAAACTTGCGAATAAAGTTGAAGTGTTTCTCAACTTCAGATTCTGCATAGTTTACATATACATTGAGTGATTGTGCAAACAGTTCCGGAGCTTTGGTAGCATCCTGCAGCAACAAATGGCTCATTACACATACTGCTGCCATTTCGTACAGACGACGTGCCACGAAATCGAGCAATTCCTGATTCTGTGCCTCTTTCACCGCATTGGTACATGCTTCCAGTTTACGGGTCATGTCTTTGATACGGTTCATGTATCCTTCAAATTCAGGAGCGCATGGAATCAATTCGTATTCGTGCAAAGTAGCGGCATACGAACCGTTAGTCACATAACGGATAGCAGCCACAGTCTGCAACTGAGTAGTACCTTCGTAAATGCTGGTGATACGTGCATCACGATAAATACGCTGACAAGCATATTCCATCATGAAACCTGAACCACCGTGTACCTGGATACAGTCGTATGCATTCTGGTTGGCATATTCAGAGTTCATACCTTTGGCAAGCGGAGTAAAGCTGTCTGCCAGTTTCGCATAGCGTTTCTGTTCCTGACGTTCTTCCGGAGTAAGTTTACGTTCACGGGCAATATCGTCCAAAGCCTTGTAAATATCTACATAGCGTGAAGTCTGATACAGCAAAGCACGTCCGGCATCCAGTTTAGCCTTGATAGTAGCCAGCATATCGTATACTGCCGGGAATTCGATGATAGCCTTGCCGAACTGTTTACGGTCTTTAGCGTATGCCAAAGCTTCGTTGTAAGCAGCCTGGCTCAAACCTACCGACTGTGCAGCAATACCCAGACGGGCACCGTTCATCAAAGCCATGACATATTTAATCAAGCCCAACTTACGTTCGCCGCAAAGTTCAGCTTTCGCATTTTTGTATACCAACTCACAAGTAGGAGAACCGTGAATACCCAACTTGTTTTCGATGCGGCGTACATCTACACCACCGTCGTTCTTGTCATAAATAAACATAGACAGACCACGACCGTCGTGAGTACCTTCTTCCGAACGAGCCAATACCAGGTGCAAGTGTGCATCACCGTTTGTGATGAAGCGTTTTACACCATTCAGACGCCAGCAGTTGTTAGCCTCATCGTAAGTAGCTTTCAGCATTACACTCTGAAGGTCCGAACCTGCATCCGGTTCGGTCAAGTCCATAGACATGGTTTCACCTGCACAGATACGAGGGATGAAACGGCTGTGCTGATCTTCGTTACCAAACTCGTACAATGTTTCGATACAGTCTTGCAGCGACCAGATATTACCAAAGCCGGCATCTGCCTGAGCTACGATTTCCGCACACATGGTATACGGAGTGATAGGGAAGTTCAATCCACCGAAACGGCGTGGCATAGTCATACCGTTCAGACCGGCTTTCACCATGGCATCGAGGTTTGCTTTAGTACCCGAAGCATATTCCACGCGACCGTTTGCACAGTGTGGTCCTTCTTCGTCTACTCCTTCTGCATTGGCAGCAATTACTTCACCGGTAATTTCTCCGGTAATTTCCAATACTTTATCGTAAGAGTCGATTGCATCGGCATAGTCCTGCGGTGCATAGTCGTACTCGTCTTTATCTCTATAACTGCGTTCTTTCAGTTCGCAGATACGCTCCATCAACGGGTTGTTCAGATGGAAGCGTAATTCCGGATGTTCTGTATAAAAGTTAGCCATTACTTACTATTCTTTTTATAATACTTGATTAATTTCGGAACCACTTCCTCTACTGTTCCGTTGATTACATAATCTGCAATTGAATTGATCGGTGCGTTCGGATCATTGTTTACAGAAATAATGATACCTGCATCCTGCATACCGGCAATGTGCTGAATCTGACCAGAGATACCGCAAGCGATATACAGTTTAGGATGAACAGTCACACCAGTCTGACCAATCTGACGGTCGTGGTCGCAGAAACCGGCATCTACAGCTGCACGGCTGGCACCCACTTCTGCATGAAGTTCTTTAGCCAGTTCGAACAACATATCGAAGCCTTCTTTGCTACCCATACCATATCCGCCGGCAATGACAATAGGAGCTGCCTTCAGATTATGTTTGGCCTTTTCTACATGACGGTCGATTACTTTTACCACGTAGTCTGTTTCCGGAACATACTTCGCTACATCATGACGGATTACTTCGCCCTGATAGTTTTCATCGACAATTTCTTTTTTCATCACTCCTTCGCGTACGGTAGCCATCTGAGGACGATGTTCGGGGTTGATAATGGTAGCTACAATGTTACCACCGAATGCCGGACGAATCTGATACAACAGATTTTCGTAAGTAACTCCGTTTTTCTTGTCTTCATGGTTTCCGATTTCCAACTGAGTACAGTCGGCAGTAAGACCACTGGTCAGTGCAGAAGATACACGCGGACCCAGGTCACGACCGATAACGGTAGCACCCATCAGACAGATCTGAGGTTGTTCTTCCTTAAACAGGTTGACAAGAATAGAAGTGTGAGGGAGTGAAGTATAAGGGAACAAGCCCGGAGCATCGAATACATGTACACGGTCTACTCCGTAAGGCAATACTTGTTTTTCTACATCTGCAAGATCGCTGCCGGCACAGATTGTTTCCAGCTGGCATCCCAACTGATTGGCCAACTTACGACCTTTGGTTAAAAGTTCGAGACTGACATCGGCAACATGTTTGCCTTCCATCTCACAATATACAAATACGTTATTCATAGTCTTTATCCGATAGTATGGTTAGCCAACAGTTCAACAATCAAATTCTCTACATCTGCATCACTTCCTGTCAGTGTCTTACTTTCCTTAGCCTGGAAGATAATATTTTCAATCTTCTTTACCTTAGTAGGTGAACCTGACAATCCGCATTGTTTAGTGTCTCCGTTTACATCGGCTACACTCCATTCTACAATATTCAGATAAGGACGAGTTTCATACAAAGAAGCATACGGAAGTTCTACGCCTTCTTTTGCCAATGCAGCCTTTTCCTGTCCGCCCAGTGCACGTTTGTACTTCTGCACCAGTTTTGCATTACGCGGACGGCATGGAGCAGCACTTCCGTTTACTGTCAGCACGATAGGCAATGGACCTTCTACAGTTTCCACACCTCCGTCGATATGACGTTTTACACGGATGCGTCCGTCTTTTACCTCCTGAATTTCTTCTACGTATGTTACCTGAGGCAATCCCAGTTTTTCTGCTACCTGAGGACCTACCTGTGCAGTATCTCCATCGATAGCCTGACGACCACCTACAATAATGTCATATTCACCTATTTTACGAATAGCAGTAGCCAACGCATACGATGTAGCAAGTGTATCAGCTCCGGCAAAAGCACGGTCTGTCAGCAAATAGCCGTTGTCGGCACCTCTATATAAACCTTCACGAATAACTTCTGCGGCACGGCCCGGTCCCATAGTCAAGATAGTCACGGTAGAGCCAGGATGTGTGTCTTTCAGTCTGAGTGCCTGTTCCAAGGCGTTCAAGTCTTCCGGATTGAAGATAGCCGGAAGAGCCGCACGGTTCACCGTTCCGTCGGCATTCATGGCATCTTTCCCTACATTGCGAGTGTCAGGTACTTGTTTTGCCAATACTACAATTTTCAAGCCCATTCGATTAATATTTTAGTATTAGTAATTAATTGGCGGCAAATTTAATGAAACCATTCATTCTGCAAAAAGATATGGAAGGAAAATGCACAAAGTTTGTTAAATTGAGCATCACAAGGCAAAATATCAACAGAAATATAAAAAACAATGTTATCCTAAATTTTGAAAAGCTTGTATATTTGCTATCCGTATATCAATATAAAATATCATGCATACTATTTCAGAAGATATCAGTCAGCAACTGTGCAATTGGGGCATCCAGCCTGCACAATCCAACTGGACAACCAAAATTATATTTATCGTAGGTATTTTACTTCTTTCGTATCTCATCAGCATGGGCTTCCGGCATTTAATTGTTCCCATCATACAAAAAGTAACTGCCAAAACCAAAGCTACCTGGGACGACTATCTGTTTAATGACAGAATGATGCACAGCTTTTGTTTACTCATTCCTCCACTTGTATGGTATCTGTTGCTGCCATTTGCCTTCAACGATTCTCCCCACATATTAAATTTGTTATTAAAGGCCTGTCTGATTTATATTGTAGTCATGACGGTAAAACTCATAGGCAGTTTTCTCGACTCTCTTTATGAAATATCCAGCGAACATGAACGGTTAAAAAATCGTCCGCTGAAAGGTATTTACCAGATGATTCAACTGATAGTCATAGGAGTAGGTCTAATTCTTATCATCAGCATTCTGATTGATAAAAATGCAACCAGCATTCTGGCAGGATTGGGAGCTTCGGCAGCCATTTTAATGTTAATCTTCAAAGACAGTATATTGGGACTGGTGGCAGGAGTCCAGTTATCTGCCAATGATATGTTACGGCCGGGCGACTGGATTACCATGCCTAAATATGGTGCCGACGGTGATGTACTGGAAGTATCTCTTACTACCGTAAAAGTACGAAACTTCGACAAGACAATTACCACCATTCCTCCCTATGCTTTGGTAAGTGATTCTTTCCAGAACTGGAGGGGAATGCGCGAAACAGGAGGCAGACGTATCAAACGCTCTGTTTTCATCGATCTGAATACAGTTCATTTCTGCACTCCCGAAGAAAGAAGTTATTTTAAATCGAAAGGGTGGATAGAAAAAGATGAGAACAACCAAATTGTGAATTTACAGGTATTCAGAGACTATCTGCAAAATTACCTGAAAGCTCACCCGCGAACGCATAAAGAACTCATGATTATGGTACGCCAGATGCAACCCACTTCGGAAGGACTTCCTCTGGAAGTTTATTGTTTCTCTAATACTTCCGACTGGAAGCAATACGAAGAAATACAGGGAGAGATTTTCGATCATCTGCTGGCCATGATTCCGGAATTTGGACTACGTGTTTATCAGCGTCCTTCGGGCAGAGACATCAACAGATAGCCCAACTATAAACAAGAAAGGAGGTAAAACCCGATTATATGAGTGGTTTTACCTCCTTTCCTTTCTTACACAAGCCGTTTATTGAAACAAAGAACCGTCAAACTTTACATTGAGATAAACATCATTCGGTTCATTATCTATTTCTACCCGATAAAAATCGGTTTCTCTCTGAGGCAGATCAATGATTTTCACTTCATCCACGTGCCTTCCTCCTGCTTCCCGTGCAACTGTTTCCCGCACCTTTGCAGGAATCACAACCTGATCGGCTGCTACAGAGTAATAACTTGTCACATCAAACTCAGTCTTTATCCATTGTGCTCCGGATGTATAAAAGGCCTCAGCTTCTACACGGTTCAGCGGCATATTCCATTCTGCATGAGTTCCTGTATAAAAAAACTCAGCCTCATAATTACCCCACTCAAAATCCCACTTAGGGTTCATATTTGGATATTGAACTTCGAAGACCTGTTTCACCTCATCAGGAGGATTTGCCCCTACACGATCGTCGTCTTTATCACAACTCGACAAAGTCAATATTCCTAACACTGTACTTAATGCAATACCAGTATACTTTTTCATCATTTCTTTCATAAGATTCCATTATTTAAGATTTCTGATGCAAATGTAGGAGGGTAATTCTGAAATAAAATTGAAATATAAGAACAGAAAGGAATAAAAAAAGATTGTATTCTGCAAAGCATACACTTCTGCAGAATACAATCTCTCTTTTTTCTATACTGTATTTTCTACACCAGGAACATCGCTATAAACTGAATAAACAAAATAAGGAATACCATGGCTATAGGATAGACAGTAGCATAAGCTACTCCCGGGATATTACTATCGGTCATCGAGTCGGCTGCAGCCAAACCGGGTGTGCTGGTCATTCCTCCAGTAATGGTTCCCAGCAAATCAAGCAAACTGATCTTAAAGACCAAACGTCCTACCAATGCAGCTATCAGCATCGGAACAAGAGTAATCAATGCTCCTACTCCAAACAGCAGAAAACCGCTTTCCTGAAATGTAGAAACCAAATTCTTACCCGCTGAAGTTCCAACTTCTGCCAGGAAAAGCAACAGTCCCAACTGACGGAGCAACTGGTTGGCCGGTCCAGACATAGACCAAAGAATAGGTCCGGTTTTTCCAATTGCACTTAAAAGAAGAGCCACAATCAAGACTCCTCCCGTTAAACCCGGAGAGAAAGACATTCCTCCACCAAAAGATATATTCAGTTTACCAAACAAAACTCCAAGCACAATACCCATTGCTATCGGGAAAAAATCTGTATCGGAAAGACGTTTGGCATCATTTCCCAACATACGGGCAACTGCCTGAATACCTTCCTTTTCTCCTACAACCATCAATTTATCACCAAACTTCAGAGCCAGTTCAGGCGACGGAGACAAATCGATTCCACTTCGGCGTACACGCGTAACGGTACATCCAAAATTGCGCTGCATATTCAAATCACCCAGCTGCTTGTTGATCATATCTTTTTTGGTAAGCAGCAACGATTCGATACTCTGTGTATGCTCCAAAGGAAGTTCTCCTTCTTCACGTTCTCCCAACATCAAGGCCAGATTATTCAAGGACTCTTCACTGCCGACAGCCTGAATACAGTCGTCTTTTTCTACCGTTGTATGGGCTGTAGGAATCATAATCTCTTCTCCACGTTTCAAACGAGAGATTACCGCTCCCGTCATTACACGGATATTAAGCTGTGCCAATGTACGTCCAAATACAGCAGAATTAGTAACCCGAAACAGACAGGTTCCCAGTTCCGGGAAACTACTACGACGTTCTTTTTCCAGCTGACGCGCCTCTTGCTCCAAGTCGACACGCAACAACTTAGGCAATAGTTTTACAAATAAAATAACACCGATTACCCCAAATGGATATGCAATACCATACGCAATAGAGGCCAATGGAGACTGGGTACTGTCAATAGCTACAGCCAACCCCGGTGTACTGGTAAGAGAACCGGCTATCAGCCCTACAATACTAGGAGTATCTATATTGAACGCATATTTCAAACCAACCGCCGTAAGACAAGCGGACGCAATAATAAGCAATGTTATCAGAATCAATGTTTTTCCTTTACTTCGGAAAGAATCGAAGAATCCGGGTCCTGCCTGAAGGCCAATGGTAAAAATAAACAATACCAATCCAAAATTTCCCAATTCTTTTGGAATGGAAACACCCCAATGACCAAATGCCAAGGCTATAAAAATAACGGCTGATACATCGAGAGACAATCCGCCTATCTTGATACGTCCAAGCATAAAACCCAACGCCACGATCAAGAAGACGGAGAAATAAGACGATTGTAATAAGTCGATTAACATAAGTTTTAATTGATTAATTGTTTTGGAATCAAATATACGACTTTCCTTTGAATCGTCCAAGTCATTGATTCATAACAAACAAGAAAATTACTTACTCATTCAATTCCTCTATATATTCGTATAATTTCCGGTAAAACGGATGTTGTGTCAAGGTGGAAACATCTCCTAATATAATCAACTTCATACGGGCTCGGGTCATGGCCACATTCATACGACGCAAATCATTCAGAAAACCAATCTGTCCTTCTTCATTTGCACGCACCAGACTAATTAAAATGACATCCCGTTCCTGTCCTTGAAACCCATCGACAGTATTTATTGTAATAGCCGAACGGTAGGGCTTAAAGAAAGTATCTTTTTTAATCAGTTGCCGTAAATATTGCACCTGTGCCTTATAGGGGGATATTAATCCGACATCAATTCGCTCTTCGAGAATGCGCTCTCTTCCTATCTTCTGCAAATACTCCTTTAATGTTTGTACAGAAAGTTCTGCTTCCTGTTTGTTGATTCTCCCATAATTCTCACCGACAAACTCTTCATTGCA
This sequence comes from Phocaeicola sp. HCN-40430, assembly GCF_037890285.1. NCBI lineage: Bacteria > Pseudomonadati > Bacteroidota > Bacteroidia > Bacteroidales > Bacteroidaceae > Phocaeicola > Phocaeicola sp. HCN-40430. Next base: position 180,983 of record NZ_JBBKBS010000001.1, on the reverse strand, counting down.
ATCCATTCCTTCTGTATTAATCCACTCTATCAGAGTATCAAAATCAAGAATCCCACGGTATTTCACTTCTGGAGCAGAACGGAGTTGCCCATGATAGAACCAGTCCGATGAAAAGCGCATGATTTCTTCATTCATACGGTATTGAAGTTTCAAAAGCGATACCGTATCTGGTTTGTTACTTACGATAGCCTGCATCAGAGTATTTCCCAAACCTCCACGTAATGCTTCCGGACTTTTTACCGTAGGCGGCAACTGACAATGGTCGCCCGCCAATATCACCCTGTCTGCTTTTCGTATGGCAATCCAGCAAGCAGCTTCCAAAGCTTGTGCCGCCTCATCTATAAATAAGGTACCAAATTTTTGTCCGGTAAGTAGTCTGTTGGCACTTCCCACCAAAGTACAAGCTATTACACGTGCATCAGAAAACAATGCTTCATTAATCCGTATTTCCAATTCCATAGCACGATCTTTAAGAGAGTTTATCTTTAAACGAACAGTCTCTCTGTCTGTACCTTTTCCGACACGAGCATATAGTTCGCGAATCGCTTTCCGGATACTCCATAATTGAGGATAATCCGGATGCGACTCAAACCGACGCTCGTAAGTAAACGAAAGCATTTTATCGTTTACCCGACTGGGATTACCTATACGCAATACACTAACCCCTCTGTCTACCAGTTTTTCACTGATCCAGTCGACAGCCATATTACTTTGTGCACAAACCAGAACTTGATTTTCACGATGCAGGGTTTCATAAATAGCCTCCACCAACGTGGTAGTCTTTCCTGTTCCGGGAGGTCCATGTACAATTGCTACATCTTTAGCATGCAATACCTTATTAACAGCCTCATCCTGTGCAGCATTCAACCAAGGAAAACGGACCGGTTGAAAAGAATAAACAGAAGCCTGCCTGCTTCCATGAAACAAATCTCTCAACTCTGCCAACCTGTTATTTTTTGCAGCAATAACCTGCTTCAAAGCCTCAAACATGGTCCGATAACTGGTTTCGTCAAAATATAACTGTACTCCCAACACTTCCTTACTCTGCAAAGCCAGCAATGCATCCACTCCAGGTAGTACTAGAACCATACGGTCTTCGTCTACATAACTTACAGTAGCTATAAAATGAAGATAATTCAGCTTACCCGATGCATCTTGTGTGAAAAAACATACCGGACGCCCATATTCAAACTGATGCTCTATTTCTTTATCTTCTCTCCGCTCCACTTCCACAACCAGTTGGTTCAAGGCATTGTAATAGTTACGCCCTATATTCAGCGGATACCAGCACATACCACGTTTGATTTTACGTCCGATGCCCATCAACTCTGTTTGCTGTTCGAACTGTTTTTTCTCGTACTCATATTCTTTCTGCAGCAATTCATATTGCTTTTGCAGATAAAGAACAGGGGAAGATATTGTAGAATTTTCTTTCATACACATATTTTAATCTACGCAAAGATACAAGTTTCCATATTAATTGCTAATTTTGTTAGAAAGCAAATAGGATACAACCATGAAAAAGGAAGCTGACTACATTAAACGTATTGAAATAAAAGGTCTTTGGGGACGCAAAAATATTTCATGGAATCTACGTGCCGATGTCAATATTCTGAGTGGAGTAAATGGAATCGGGAAAAGTACGATTTTAAACAATTCTGTACGTAGCTTAACAGAGCTGGAAGGAGGTTCTCTAAGTAATGGAGTTAAACCGGGAGTAGTGTTCGTCTTTTCTCCTGAAGATGCAACCTATATTCATTTTGATGTCATCCGGAGTTTTGACCGTCCGCTCATCAATGCCGACCTTTTAGGAAAAATCGGAAATCAACAAGTCAAAACAGAGTTAGACTGGCAACTTTATCAATTACAACGACGTTATCTGGACTATCAGGTAAACATAGGGAACCGTATCATTGAACTGCTGACCTCAGGAATCATTGAAGATCAGGCTAAAGCTACACAAGTTTCAAAGCCTAAGACCAAGTTCCAGGACTTGATAGACGAACTGTTCAGCGAAACCGATAAGAAGATTATCCGTAAGAGCAACGAAATATTATTCGAACAAGATGGAGATATTTTGACTCCTTATCAATTGTCTTCAGGTGAAAAACAAATGCTTGTAATATTGCTTACCGTCTTAGTACAAGACAATAAATCTTGTGCCCTGTTTATGGACGAACCTGAAATCTCTCTACACATCGAATGGCAGCAAAAACTGATTGGTATGATACGTAGTCTCAATCCTAATGTACAAATTATACTTACGACTCATTCTCCTGCTGTCATTATGAATGGCTGGGTAGATGCCGTGACAGAAGTTAGTGATATTACCACTCTTTAAATTTTCACACTATGGGAAAGAGATTGACTGAAAATCTTTCTTCTTTATACATTGGAGCGGCTAATAGTTTAAAGCCCAAACATGCAAGAAGAAAAGTCGTAGCATACGTAGAAAGCTACGAAGATATATCATTTTGGCGTTCCTTGCTTGCCGATTATGAAAATGAGAATCTTTATTTCGAAGTCATGCTTCCCTCTGCCAATTCATTAGCTAAAGGAAAGAAGACCGTCTTAATGAACCAATTGGGAAAACAATTGGGAGAAAATATGATTGCCTGTGTAGACAGTGACTATGACTATCTTCTTCAAGGAAGGACTCAGACTTCTCAATACATTAACAACAACCCTTATGTTTTTCAGACTTATGCCTATGCCATAGAAAATTACCATTGCTATGCAGAAGGTTTGCATGAAGTGTGTGTAACTGCAACTCTGAATGACCATTCTCTCATCGACTTTCCTGCTTTTATGAAACTATACTCCCAAATAGCTTATCCTCTTTTTATCTGGTCTGTATGGTTTTACCGTAAACATAACTTATCAGAATTCTCTTTACTCGACTTTTGTTCACAAGTGAAACTTGACCACGTAAGTATACGACATCCGGAGCGTAGTCTGGAAGTTATGGCTAAAAAAGTCAATCGGAAGTTACACGAATTAGAGCGGAAACATGCGAATGCCCTTCATGAAATAGAAGAAATGAAAAGTGAATTTAAGACATTAGGAGTATACCCCGAAAATACCTATATGTTTATTCAGGGGCATCACATTATGGATAATGTAGTGTTAAAACTACTCGTACCCGTATGTACTATATTACGACGCGAGCGCGAACAACAGATACATGAGTTGGCACTGCATAATATACAATTACATAATGAGCTTGTCAGCTACCAACGCAGTCAGGTAGGAGTAGAATTGGTCATCCACAAAAATCCCAATTACAGAAATTCACCACTCTATCATATGATTCAACAAGATGTAGAGCGTTTTCTGAAAAAATACACTGAATAAGATTACATTGATTTACATTGATAGAATCTGATGTAAGTAACATTTAGACCAAGCTTAAAACAAGACTGTCAATCAAAACTAAATCCATTCCATAAATTACCAGCAGGAACCGGAGCGATAAGATCTATTTCCTGTTTGGATACCGGATGTACAAAACGTACTCTACGTGCATGGAGGCAAATGCTTCCATCGGGATTGGAGCGAGGAAATCCATACTTTAAATCCCCCTTAATAGGGCATCCCATTTTAGCTAGCTGGCATCGAATCTGATGGTGTCTTCCTGTTTTCAAATCGACTTCCAACAGATAATAATTTTCCGAATGACCTATCAGACGATAATGTAATATGGCCTTTTTCGAGTTCTTCACTTCTTTGTCGTAGGCATAAGACTTATTCTGTTTTTCATTGCGAACCAAATAATGCACCAACTCACCTTCTGTCTGAGGAGGACAGTTTTTCACTATTGCCCAATAAGTCTTTTTCACTTCTCCTATACGAAACATCTCATTCAAACGAGAGAGAGCTTTGCTGGTTTTTGCAAAGACAACTAATCCACTAACCGGACGATCCAGTCGATGAGTCACTCCGATAAACACATTGCCAGGCTTGGCATACTTTTCCTTCAGATACAGTTTTACTGTCTCCGACAAAGGAGTATCCCCTGTTTTGTCTCCCTGTACAATTTCAGAAGCGGTTTTATTAACTACAATAATATGATTATCTTCGTAAACTACAGTCATAGCTATGTTAGAAATGAAATGATCCGACTAAAGAATAAAATTTACTTGAAAAATAAGGAATGAAGAATAAAGAAAGCCGAATGCCGTAAGCCATTCTTCTCCCTCTATTCTTCATTCCTTATGAAGTAGTATATTACATATTCATACCACCATCTACCTGGATAACCTGTCCTGATACATATGCAGACAAGTCAGAAGCAAGATATAATGCAGTATTAGCTACATCTTCCGGAGTACCTCCACGACGCAAAGGAATCTTCTTAGCCCATTCAGCCTTAACTTCGTCAGACAACTTAGCTGTCATATCAGTAATGATGAATCCCGGAGCAATTGCATTGGCACGGATACCACGAGAGCCCAATTCCTGAGCAATTGATTTAGCTAAACCAATCATACCAGCCTTTGATGCAGAATAGTTGCACTGACCTGCATTACCGTGTACACCAACCACAGAAGCCATGTTGATGATGTTACCACTCTTCTGACGCATCATGATTGGAGTACAAGCGTGAATAAAGTTGAAAGCAGATTTCAGATTCACACCAATCACAGCATCCCACTGTGCTTCACTCATACGCATCATCAGACCGTCTTTTGTAATACCGGCATTATTCACCAGAATATCGATAGAACCGAAATCTTCCTTAATCTGTTCTACCACTCTAGCTGTATCTTCAAAACTAGCAGCATTAGAAGCATATCCTTTTACTTTTACACCGAATGCAGCTATTTCCTTTTCTGTATTCTCACCATTCTCGTCGATAACCAAATCTGTAAATGCGATGTTTGCACCTTCTGCAGCAAACTTCAATGCGATAGCTTTACCGATACCACGAGCAGCACCTGTAACAATCGCTGTTTTTCCTGTTAATAATCCCATAATGATATTTATTTTAAAGATTAATATTATTCTTTTTTACATCCCAAAGCCCCAAATACGATTTTAGCTACATATCGCCAGCCAATCTCATCTTCCAAATCTTCACCAATCTGACCGCGAATATAAGGCACCTCTATCCCTTTGATACAATAGTGCAAGATATCTGCTGTTATCTCCACATTGTCGATATCAAAAACACCTCTCTCTTTGCCTTCCTGCAACACATTTCGAAATAATTGTATTTCCTTTCTATCAAAGTTCTTACGCATTGCTTCTACCCGCCATATATCCCGAAAGAAATCCGCGCGAAGAGTTCCATTTCGAAATACAACCATTTTAACAATATTCAAGTGGGTGGTAATTAAATCAAGAATCTTCTGGTCAGGAGCAACCGACTGTTTTGCAGCCTTTTCCATTGAATCTGAAAGCATTTCCAATTCCGATTCCACAACAGCCATATAAATCTGATCCTTACTTTTAAAGTAAGTATACAGTGTGCGACGTCCCTTTTTAGAGGCTACCGCAATATCATTCATCGTTGTATCTTCTACCCCTTTTCTGGCAAAAAGTTGCCGGGCAACATCTACTAATTTGGCTCTTGTCTTTAATACTGTCATGCCTTCCTTCTATTGCACATATTTATAGAGTGTGAGCAAAAGTACAGTTTTTATTCCGACTACACAAATAATTAAGGCGGGAAAGGCGATTTAGGAAATAAAAGAAAGGAAGTAAAGCCTCAAATACCTTTGAGCTCTACTTCCTTTCTTTATTTTTCAAGTCAATACTTTATCCCCCGATAAGCATCAACGGTCGTATTGCGGCATATCAGGATTGAAATCGAGAACAGTCTGTGGAATCGGCATAATATAACGCAAGTCGTTTGCGGGCAATGTCCATGTTTCGCCATCAACACTGTGAACGATATCTTTACGGAACCAGTCTTCACGATTCAGACGTTTCAGGTCGATCAAACGTGGAGCTCCCTGCATTGCAAACTCACGACGGCGTTCGTCGATTACCAGTCGAAGAGCCTCTGTACGATTTGGAGCATCTGTTTCCTCTACATAATGCACATTGTTTTTAATACGGGCATCACGCAATTTATCTAACAACTGCAAAGCCCGGGTAACAGAACCGATACGCGCTTCACATTCAGCCGCAATCAAATAAATTTCAGGAGTAGTAAACCCAGCATTCTGATTAATAAAAGGAGCATAGGTGCTATATCCTTTAAATTTTTCTGGTGTGGCAGAAGGATTCATTGTAAAGTTGGCCTCATCGGTAGCGAAGAAAAGGCGCAAACGCATATCTACTCCATCAGGAGCCAGATGACGTTTGAATGTTTCAAGCAAATCTTTACTAGCTACAACATCCATGTAGAAACCAGAACCAGCTCCATTTAAGTTACGCATGAAGATATTCTCTACATTATCTACATCTTCCGGGAAAGTTTCATCCGGATTAGACTCCAGCACAATACGTCCCCATGTACTGTATGTAGTAGTATAAGGCTTCATATCCAGCAACTCATCATTCAGTTTAAGAGCCTCATTTGCATTCTTCAATGCATTTTCGTAATCCCCCATATAAAGGAACATACGCGCCTGAAACGCATAACCGATTGTACGGCTAGGATGATACACATTAGTAGGTATTTCCGGCAAAAGCGGAGTGGCAATCTTCAAGTCAGAAATAATCTGGTCATATACTTCTGCAACTGTGTTGCGCACATACGAAGCCCCGTCACCTACTACTTCACTCAGTAAGATAGGTACTCCATAATCTGTAGCTGCAGTCTTAGGATCATAGTGATTACCGAAAATATTCACCAGATTCAAGTATTCGAATGCACGGCCTACAAGTGCTTCAGCATATTTTGCTTCTCTCTGCTCTTTAGTAGCATCGGGTACATTCAATATATTATTTGCGACTGCATTATATACATAGATATTTTCGTAAGCATCATTCCATAAAGGGTCAGAATTTCCGGCAGTCAGAACCTGTCCGTGCTTGAACATATAAAGATTACGCTCATGGTCGTCGCATCTGGAAAAATTAAAGTCAGTAAATTCTATCAACTTTCCTTCATCATTCTCATTCATGATTTCTCCTTCAGAAGTACGATAAAGGTCATCAGTCAAATAAGCAAGTACTGTATTCGATGATCTCATCAGATAACTGCTGTTCAATAGTTTAGAATAATCTTCGAATTTCTCGGGAATCGTATATCCCTTTGGCTTGTTTCCCAGAAAATCGTCACAACTATGTAAAGACAAGACACCAAGTCCAATCAACAAGTATTTAGATAGATTCATATTATATCTTAAATTCATGGTTATACATTAAAAATCAAGTGCTACACCAAAGGTGTAAGTAGCCGGGATATGCTGTCCTCGAGATGAAGCAGTTGCGACTTCCGGATCAAGGTGCTTTTTATTGGCAGCCCAGTAGAAAGCATTCTGAATCTGAAGGCTCAGACGCAACCCCTGGATACTCGCACTACGCAACCATTGTTTCGGGAATGTATATCCCAAGGTAATGTCACGCAATTTAATATAATCAGCTCGTTCAATATGTTTATCAGCATATTGCCACAATCCGCTACAAGTTTTACCATTTTTATACTGGAAAGCCGGATTCATATCCGGATCGAGTTCATCACCCGGTTTTTGCCAGAAGTTCAAGCGGTCACGATCCATATTGCTGGCATAGTTAAATACAGGATACATGGTAAACTGATAGCTGGATGCTACATCACGCATTACGTTTCCTCCGTAATAAACAAACATCATGCTCAGGTCAAAGTTCTTGTAAGCAAATCGGGTAGTAAGCGATGAAGAATAAGGAGCATTTGTTGTTCCTTTGTAAACCAAATCTTCAGCCTCCAAATCGTTTACAGAATTAACAATTGTTCCATCTGCTTTGTAAGCTGTCGGATTACCTTCACTGTCAAGACCGGCATATCTGATAGCAAAAATAGAACTCATTGGATAACCTTCACGATTCTGATAAGAACCATACCAGCTAGACGCAGAAGTTCCTGAATTATCAATCTTTGTCAGTTTATTCTTGTTGTAGCTGAAAAGGAAGTCAATACCAAAACTGAAGTCGCGTGTACGCACAATTTCACTCTGCAAAGAGATTTCCACACCACGGTTCACCATAGAACCATAGTTCAGCAACAGTGAAGACCATCCGAAAGTTGAATCTGTCAAGCGATTACCCAACAAATCACTGGTAGCCTTGTTATAAAATTCCACACTACCGTTCAAACGGTTATCAAACAAGTTAAAATCAACTCCCACATTCACCAGTTTAGTTTTCTCCCAGCGCAAGGTAGGATTTGGTGCATTTCTAACATATGCCTGATACTCATTAGTATAGTAGTTAGTACCGTTATCAGCCACAATCATATACGGACCAGCATCCTTAGCAACATTACCGTTAATACCATAAGTCAGACGTCCTGCCAAACGATCCAATACACCCTTGTTTTCCAAAATAATATGTTGCAAACCTACAGACCACAATGGTTTGTACTGATACTTAGGATCGGTACCAAACAAGTTCGACTGGTCGATACGGATACTTCCGGTCAGTGTCGTACGATGATCGTATGTATAAGATGCATTGCCATAGAATGACACATAACGGTTATCATCAAACTCGAAACCATCAGTACCCAGACGATAAGAACTGAAATAGAAGTTTCCGCTCGTAGACTGAGTACCGCGGATACCTTGTCCCATAGCCAGTTCATCGATAGCTTTCCATGAAAGTGAATTATCATCGTAACCATATTTAAAGAATTTGCTAGTCTGATTAACCACTTTACGACGCTCTGCACCGGCAATTACCTGAACAGAATGTTTTTTCAGGAAATTACGATTGAAGTTAAGCTGCGCACGCAATGTATACGAATTGTCTTTATTCCAGTATTCACTCAAATTACCTCCTTCCGGAATATAATGAGTACGTGTACCATCGTTATTGATAACCGTAGCATCATTAATCATTTTTTTCACGCTGTAATGATCAACCGAATTATACTGTTTGGTATAACCATTAGTCATTTCAGTCTGATAGCGCAGGTCGAAGCTCAATCCTTCAATAATTTTGAACGTTGCACCCACATTAATATTCCAGTACTGATTTTTATTCTGATAGTGAGCCGTATTCAGAGCCTCAGTCGGATAGAAAGTTTCATCATACAATCCTACTCCTTTCAGACGGTCTATTTCACGTTGCGATTTACCAGTCATATACCATTGTGCAGGAGAGCCATCCGCATTACGGATCATACGGTATGATGGTCCACTGAACAAGTAACTGTATCCGGAGAAACCATTATCATAATCCCGCGATACGGTACTATTCAGGATACCCAAATCCACACGAAGCCACTTGAAGAAATCGAACTGATTCTTAAAGTTAAAACCATAGCGGTTAGTCTTCTGTTCTTTAGCATGAGGCAAATTCTGCTGGAAATTGGCAGAAAGAGCATACTTATAGATGTCAGAACCACCTGAAATAGAAAGGTTGTGCTGGTGCGTAGTATTCGAACGACGTACAAACTCATCCTTTATCTGATCGTAACGATCACGGTTACGATATACATCGAGTTCCTTTTCAAGTTCCGCATCAGTCAATTCTCCAGCTTCATGACGATACATCAAATCGTATACCTCATTGGTAAAGCTCGGACTGGTCGGGTCATATGTATTATGATAGCAATTGAATAAAACTTTCTGCAAATCTACCAATTCGGCACTCGACATCAAGTTCATATAATCACGGTCTGGCAGCGGTTCAAACTTGACACTACCGTTGTAGCGCACTTTAGGCTTGCCAAGTTCACCACTACGGGTAGTAATTACGATGACACCATTTGCCGACTGTGCTCCGTAAATAGAGGCAGCCGAAGCATCCTTCAATACAGTCACATTGACAATATCAGACGGATTGATAGCATCCAGACTACCTTCGTAGGGAATACCATCTACCACATAAAGTGGAGTTGATGTGGCATTCAGCGTAGAAATACCACGAATTTCCGGTGCACTTCCGTTCATCTTCATACCGGCTACCAAACCTTCCATACGGTCGATAATATTGGTCTGCAATTTATCTGCCAAATCTTTTTGGTTTACAATAGCAAACGAACCAGCTGCACGTTCCTTCGATATCGTCTGATAACCAGTAACAATAACCTCATCTATCAAATGAGTTTCCGGCTCCAATGAAACCGTATATTTAGCTTTACGCTCATTAATCTGAACTTCCTTATTTGCATAACCGATAAAAGAAACTACAATAGTAGCTCCTTTTTCTACCTGAAGAGAGAAATTACCATCCATATCGGTAATTGTACCCACTGTAGCACCTTTTACAACGACATTTGCACCTGGTACAGGTTCTCCATTTTCATCAAGAACGACCCCTTTTACCCCAATTTTTGCCTGGTCTATAGCAATGACTTCATTTACTGAATTACCGGCTTCCAATTGAGAAGGTATCATCAGGGAACAAGCTGCTACGGCAAACCACACCCCATTCCACATTTTACTACTTTTGCCCATTTTCATAAACGAATCTTATCTTTAAAATTAATGTTTTGGTTTCGGTTTCAATACATCAGGACGCATAGAATATCCTTTTTTCCCATATTTAGGAGCAGTCAGCAATACTGCCGGCACCTGAGTTTTATCAGGCAAATTACGAAGTAATTCTTCCAAAGCTGCCGCATACTCCTGATGAATATTAGCGTCATCACGATCTGTTTGATTATATGCGATATAACGTAAATACTCTACACTCTTATAGAACCATGTAGCCGGTACGGACTTATATCCACGAGGAACTCTAACTAAAAACTTCATACGCTGTATCAGTTCCTGTTGATCTACGGTCGGATCTGCAATCAGTGCATCCAATTCTACAGCAGCCTTATCATACTGTTTAGAATATACCAGCTTGCTCACTTCAATCATTTTACGGTTGAAAGCTTTTCCTTCAAAATCGCACATGCTATCCAGCAGAGCTACATCGCCATACATTGTTTCTTTTACAAGTTTTGCATCTACCGCTTTTTTCCCAAATGTCTGACAGAACAACGAATATTCTTTCGAAACCTGTTGTACATATTTGTTATCCATACCACCGATCACATCAACAAACAAATCCCATATATTCTGATCTGTAAGTTTTGCTCCACCTGCAATCAATGCATCAAAAGCCTCCTCTACCGCCTTACGCTGATAAATTGAATGATTATAACGGATATAATCAATCAACAACTGTGGTTCTCTATTGCCTTTATTGTATTCTTCTATCAGATAAAAAGAACGTTGAGTCGGAGTCAGTGCAGCCTTTCCAGTCGCAATAAACTGCTCTTCTGTCTGGCGGCTGCTACTACGATGCACAGCTTCTCCTGTTGCCGGATCAATAAACACATAGGTTGGGAAAGAACGTACACCATACTTTTTAGCCAACTCGATACCTTCTCCATTTTCAGTATCAATTTTAGCCGAAACAAAATTAGCATTATAAAAAGCTCCGACTTCCGGCAATACAAACACCGCCTGAGCCATGTTCAAACAAGGTCCACACCATTGAGTATAAAAATCAACAAATACCAGTTTGTTTTCAGACTTCGCTTTAGCTAAAGTCTCTTGCCAAGTTCCATGAAAAAATGCGATTCCCTCAGCTCTCAACGGCAGAGCCATTACAACAAGCGTTAAAATAAATAACAAAAATCTCTTCTTACTACACATACAATTACACTATTTTAAATTTAATGGGCGCAAATTTAATAGTTTTCACAAAAATATTCAAATACATGAATTTATTTTTATAAAATATCGTAACAAAAAAGCATTTAAAAATACGCATTCGTTACATGAGAGCAGATTTTCTCTATTTTTTAAAACAATTTTCCGTACTAAACCGTATCAAATAAGAACAAATCACCCTAAAAAAAAGAAAAGATCAAATTTTTCATAAGACCATATTTCGTTTTGTACCTACGTATACCGGCTACGCAAACATTATCATCAAGTTATACGTCTTCCTATCAATCAACCTACAACCTAAAGCATCTCCAATATTTTGTCCAAATCCATAGAAATTTGTTCCAACAAAAAAGAATAATGACATAAACCTTCTCAAAAAGTTCAAAACAGATGAAATATCATATTCCTATTCAAGCTTAATTTCTTCTCTTCACAAATAAGATAAAGAGGTATAAACCACTATATATCAGCACAAATAGTATATATTAAAAGTTCGCTTTTCATATCCATAGCCTTAAATCTAATACCTTATCTACACCAGACAATCATTCTTGATAAAAGGTTTTCAACTTAAAAGACTCATTCTTACGACAAATGTTCAACTTACTTTTTCCAATATTTTTCCAATATTCATTCGTTATTATAAGATAAAACACTATATCTTTGCAAATCCTTTTGAAAAACGAATATTAAACAATCAATTTATAAGCAATGAACAAAAGATTCCTACTCACCTGGCTTTTAATGGCCATTTTATGCCTGCCGGTACTCGCACAGATGCAAGATCCGGTGCAGTTTAAAACAGAATGGAAGGCTATCTCGGACAATGAGGCAGAGATTGTCTTTACCGGAACCATCGAACGTGGATGGCATGTATACTCTACAGATCTGGAAGAAGGAGGTCCGACCTCGGCTACATTCAACATCGACCAGATAAAAGGAGCTGAACTGGTAGGTAAACTTACCCCAAAAGGCAACGAACTCGACATGATGGACCCTGTATTCGGTATGCAAGTCCGTTTCTTTGAAGGAACAGCTGTTTTTGTACAAAAGATTAAACTGACTGGAGGAGATTACAATATTACAGGATATCTTAATTACGGAGCTTGTGATGATCAGAACTGTATGCCTCCTACTAATGTAGAATTTACTTTTAAAGGCAAAGCGGCAGGAAGTGCCAAACAAGCAGCTGCTCCCGCTAGCCAGGAAACAACAGAAGTAACTCAAGCTACAGATACTGAAAATGCAAATGATACCGTACAGGCTGCCGCAACAACAGCCCCTGCACAGCTGGATGGAACTACAGATTACTGGAAACCTGTTGTAAACGAATTAAGCAACTTCGGTGAACAAGCTGGAGAAGAATCTCACTCATGGATTTATATATTCTTTACCGGTTTATTGGGAGGATTATTGGCATTGTTCACTCCTTGTGTATGGCCTATTATTCCTATGACTGTCAGCTTCTTCCTGAAACGTACTAAAGACAAGAAAAAAGGAATCCGCGATGCATGGACATATGGTGCTTCCATCGTAGTAATCTATGTCACACTGGGATTGGCTATTACTTTAATCTTCGGTGCAAGCGCATTGAACGCCTTGTCTACCAATGCAATCTTCAACATCTTATTCTGCTTGATGCTGATTGTTTTTGCAGCCTCTTTCTTCGGTGCATTCGAAATTACTTTACCTTCCAAATGGAGTAATGCAGTAGACAGCAAGGCAGAACAGACCACTGGTTTGTTGAGTATCTTCCTGATGGCATTTACCTTGTCATTGGTTTCATTCTCTTGTACAGGTCCTATCATCGGCTTCCTGCTGGTAGAAGTATCCACTACTGGTAGTGTAATTGCTCCGGCGATTGGTATGCTGGGATTTGCCATTGCATTGGCTTTGCCGTTCACCCTGTTTGCCTTGTTCCCATCATGGTTGAAATCAATGCCAAAATCAGGTGGATGGATGAATGTAATCAAAGTCGTATTGGGATTCCTCGAACTGGCATTTGCATTGAAATTCCTGTCTGTTGCCGACCTCGCATACGGATGGCGAATTCTCGACCGTGAAACATTCCTGGCTTTGTGGATTGTAATCTTCGGATTGCTGGGTATGTACCTGTTGGGCAAAATCAAATTCCCTCACGATGACGATGATACCAAAGTAAGCGTACCTCGTTTCTTCATGGCACTTATCTCACTGGCATTTGCCATCTATATGATTCCAGGATTGTGGGGTGCACCTCTGAAAGCTGTCAGCGCATTCGCTCCTCCTATGCAGACTCAGGACTTCAACCTATATAAGAATGAAGTACATGCGAAATTCAACGATTTCGATGCAGGTATGGAATATGCACGCCAGCAGGGAAAACCTGTAATGGTAGACTTTACTGGTTACGGATGCGTAAACTGCCGTAAGATGGAACTTGCTGTATGGACAGACCAGAAAGTAAGCCAGATGCTGAACGACGACTATGTATTGATTACATTGTTTGTCGACGATAAGACTAAATTACCTGAACCTATCAAAATTACAGAAAACGGTACAGAACGTACACTCCGCACCATAGGCGACAAATGGAGCTATCTGCAACGTTCTAAGTTCGGAGCAAATGCACAGCCGTTCTATGTATTGCTCGACAACGAAGGTATGCCTCTGAACAAATCGTACTCATACGATGAAGACATTCAGAAATATGTAGAATTCCTGGGAACAGGTTTAAAGAACTACAAGAAATAAATATACACTAAGTTCATAAGTTTTTGACTTTATAAGTTTGTTTTGTTAAACAAAAACATTACAAACTTATAAAGTCAAAAACTTATAAACGAATTTGAAAAAACAGACAAACTCAAAAAAACTTATAAACTTAATATCCATGATTGCTAAATCTGAAAGAGAGCAAATCATTGCCCTGATAAAACAGGAAGTAGTTCCGGCAATAGGCTGTACTGAACCTATTGCCGTAGCTCTTTGTGTAGCCAAAGCGACAGAGCTTTTAGGTCAACGCCCCGAAAAAATCAAAGTTCTTCTCAGTGCCAATATTCTGAAAAATGCAATGGGGGTAGGTATTCCCGGAACAGGAATGATTGGACTTCCTATTGCTGTAGCCCTTGGTGCACTGATAGGAAAATCGGAATATCAATTGGAAGTTCTGAAAGACAGCACTCCGGAAGCCGTAGCCGAAGGCAAAAAAATGATTGATTCACAATGTATCGACATTGCACTAAAAGAAAATATCGAAGAAAAGCTGTATATTGAGATTATCTGCGAACATGGCAATGACAAAGCTACTGCCATCATCAGTGGAGGACATACTCACTTTGTATACGAAAGCATCAATGATAAAGTTCTGCTGGATAAACGTACCCAGTCTACACAAGAAGCAGATGCTACAAATGTAGAATTATCATTGAAAAAAGTCTACGACTTTGCAACCACTGCCCCGCTTGAAGAAATTGAATTCATTCTGGAAGCTAAGCGTCTCAACAAAAACGCAGCAGAACGTTCGTTCCAGGGAAACTTCGGACATGCACTGGGAAAGACCTTACAAAGCAGCAAAAGCGAACAGAGTGTAATGGGAAGCAATATTTTCACTCATATTCTTTCCTACACATCGGCAGCTTGTGATGCCCGTATGGCAGGAGCTATGATTCCGGTGATGAGCAATTCTGGAAGTGGTAACCAAGGTATCGCAGCCACTCTTCCGGTTGTTGTATATGCAGAAGAAAACCATATGTCCGAAGAACAGTTAATCCGGGCTTTGATACTCAGTCACCTGACAGCTATCTATATCAAACAGAATTTAGGACGCCTTTCAGCTCTCTGCGGATGTGTAGTAGCAGCCACAGGAAGTAGCTGTGGTATTACCTACCTGATGGGAGGAAGTTATCAACAAGTTGCTTTTGCCGTACAAAATATGATTGCCAACCTAACCGGTATGATTTGCGACGGTGCAAAACCAAGTTGTGCGTTAAAGCTGACCAGTGGCGTATCTACCGCTGTATTGTCTGCTATTTTAGCCATGGAAGGCAAATGCGTGACCTCTGTAGAAGGTATCATCGAAGATGATGTAGACCGAAGCATCCGCAACTTGACCAAGATCGGCTCGGAAGGTATGAACGAAACAGACAGACTGGTTCTTGATATCATGACCCATAAGCATTGCGATTAAATTGCATTTTTCATCATACTAACGACTGTTTTTCGTAAAAGAACTGAAAAGTAAAAGCGAAGAACAGTCGTTTTTTTTATCTTTGCCCTCCGTATGAAAACGAGGACGGAAACAGAATATATACAACAGCTGATAAGTGAAGGAGAACATATTCAGCAGGACTTTAAGTTCGCCATTTCTGATGCAAGGAAAATAGCCCGAAGCATTTCGGCTTTTGCCAATACACAAGGAGGAAGACTACTCATCGGAGTTAAAGACAACGGAAAGATTGCAGGCGTACGCTCGGAAGAAGAAATATATATGATTGAAGCAGCCGCCCATATGTATTGCCGCCCACAGGTTGAATTAGAAAACTATATATATAAGGTAGAGGGGAAAAATGTACTTGAAGTACGTATTGCCGAAAATCCCTGCAAACCAATCTGTGCTTTGGACGAGCAAAATAAGGCATGGGCTTATGTCCGTATCAAAGATGAAAACATATTGGCCAATCCTGTACATTTAAATATATGGAAACAAAACCGGCAGAAAGAATCGGTTGTCATAGCCTATACCGAACGCGAACAGCATCTGCTCAACATATTGAAACAGCACGGTGC
Organism: Phocaeicola sp. HCN-40430; assembly: GCF_037890285.1. Taxonomy (NCBI): domain Bacteria; kingdom Pseudomonadati; phylum Bacteroidota; class Bacteroidia; order Bacteroidales; family Bacteroidaceae; genus Phocaeicola; species Phocaeicola sp. HCN-40430. Next base: position 164,451 of record NZ_JBBKBS010000001.1, on the reverse strand, counting down.
TCTTACTTTAAACCAATGCAGCAGATTATCTCAAATCAATCGGAAACAGACGAGTGAACTGCTCGCCGATTTTATCCGCTTTGGTTTGGTAGAACAAGATTTTAAAGAACACACTTTTTATTTCAAACTGACAGAAAACGAGTGACATTTTTTATTACCTTTGCCCCATAAAACCTAAATTAACAATCATATATGAGCATATTTTCAAAAATATTCGGCAAAAAACAAGCAGAAGAAGCAGAAGGAACTGTACGTGTAGGAGGTATGGAAGACTTCATGACACTGATTCGTGTATATTATCAGGCAGTAATGGCTGCACAGTTGGGAATCAGCAACATCAATTTCTTACCCGACATGGCTGTATTCAAACGTACTCTTAAAATCCCTACTCAAAACAACAAGTTGGGACTGGCAGAAAAAGCACGTTGCAAGAAAATGCTGACAGACATATACGGACTCAACGACAGTTTTTTCAAAGAAATAGACAATTCCATCAAGAAGAACTGCAAGAATGTAAACGACATCAAGACTTATCTGTTCATGTTCCAGGGCTTCAGCCAGGACTTGATGATGTTGATTGGCAATTTGATGCAATGGAAATTCCGTATGCCGGGTGTTTTCAAGAAAATGTTGCGTAACATGACCGAGAAAACCGTACACGACATTCTGACCAAGATGACTTGGAAAGACGACAGCGTACACAAAACCTGTATCACAATCCGTCAGTATCAGCATAGTCTGGGATACAGCGAAAGCTGGATTACCGAATATGTGTACAACATTGTGCTTCTTGCTAAAAAAGAGCCAAAGCCTAAAGCATAACCCAATAATAACGCAAATACAATGATAGAAGAAACTGTGCCTGTCATAGAGACACATCCTCTCGAACCTTTTCTACCGGGTAATGCGGTATTGCTGATGCTGGGAAGTTTCCCTCCGCAGCAGAAAAGATGGAGTATGGATTTCTTCTATCCTAATTTGCAAAATGATATGTGGCGCATCGTCGGACTGATATTCTTCGGCGATAAAGAATACTTCCTGAAACCAGACAAGAAAGCATTCGACAAAGAACGGATTATAGATTTCCTGAAACAAAAAGGTATTGCTTTATACGATACAGCAACCTCCGTCCGACGTTTGCAAGACAATGCTTCGGACAAGTTTCTTGAAGTAGTAGAACCTACAGACATCAGGCTTTTATTAAAACAGCTGCCACAATGCCGGGCGGTCGTTACTACGGGACAGAAAGCCACCGATACATTCCGGCAACAAATGCATGCAACAGAACCAGCTGTAGGATCAAAAAGCCCGTTTGAGTTCGAAGACCGGCAATTATTCCTTTACCGAATGCCTTCTTCAAGTCGTGCCTATCCGTTGAAGTTAGAAAAAAAAGCAGAAATTTATCGGCTCATGTTCAGCGAATTAGGATTGCTATAGCGAAACAGAGAATAAAATAATAGAAAAAGGTATTGCATATATTGAAATTTGTACTACCTTTGCAACCGCAATACGGGAATAGCTCAGTTGGTAGAGCATCGGTCTCCAAAACCGAGTGTCGGGAGTTCGAGCCTCTCTTCCCGTGCAAAACGAAAAAGCTGCAACTCTGAGAGTTGCAGCTTTTTTATTTTAAGAGCCGGACAAAATCCGGACTCTTTTCCTTTATCTTTAAGGAATATTTATCAGTTTATGCGTTTGCAGACTAAGTCTCCATTGAGGATGTTGCAAGATATACCCGACTACCTCTTCTGTATTCCTGCAAGAACAAGGCTGCAAGAAAAAATGAGTAGCAGGTAACTGCAGATACGAAGATACATCCTGTCCCAAATAAACCACTTTCACCTCATCCATACGCTTCACTTTCAAGACAGTCCCCTGTTTGGGAGAACAAGTCACCCAGTCAATCTGTTCAGGAAGTACACATGTACCGTTTGTTTCAATACATATATATTTACCCGCTTTGTGCAAAGCCTCAATCAATGCATCATCCACCCAAAGTCCGGGTTCTCCACCAGTCAGAATCACCATACGGGAAGGATAACGAAGCACCTCTTCCACAATCTCCTCATCGGTCATGCTTTTCCCCTCTTCATGCCGCGTATCACAAAAGTCACACTTCAAATTACAACCGGAAAAACGGACAAATACAGCAGGAGTACCTGCATGAAAACCTTCTCCCTGCAGGCTGTAAAAAATCTCGTTAATCTTTTTCATAGATAACAGTATTACCTTCCGACTCTTGCACTTCTACCTTGAAACAACAAGGTATCTGATTACAAATCCAACAAGCAATATTTTCGGCAGTCGGATTAGCAGGTATCACATCATTCAGATTACGGTGATCCAGCTTCCCCATCACTACTTCCTTAATGTGGGTAAAATCTACCACCATTCCATCTTCATTCAACACTTCCGAACGGCAATACACCGTAACAATCCAATTGTGACCATGCAAGTTCTCGCACTTGCTTTGATACGAAAGTTTCAGACTGTGCGAAGCCGAAACCTCCATTCTTTTTACCACAGTAAACATATTATACTCTGAATTAATATTTAATAAATTTACATTTACACCTAATGTCACCTCGGTGTCCGGCAAAGGTAAAAATAATTTCAAAAAACAAGAAAAAACAAACAAATCCATTTATCGCTCCGGATATTTCAGACATTTTTCCGAAAATATCCCCCAAATATTTTTGAGTTTATTTCCAATCCACTATATTTGTATAGAGTTTTGGTATAAAATGACGGAAGAAGACAAAAAGCTATTAAGTACTTTCGAAGGGAAATTGAGGCATTTCATGTATTTATACAAAGAATTAAAGAAAGAAAATGCCACCCTTAAACAACTTCTTTCTGAAAAAGAAGAAGAAATAGCCCGTATGGCTGATAGCCAAAAAGAATTAGAAGCCAGATATACCAACCTGAAAATGGCCCGGATGATCAGTATTAATGACAATGAACTCAGAGATACCAAACAAAGATTATCCAAGCTGGTGCGTGAAGTCGACAAGTGTATCGCTTTGCTGAATGAATAAAAACCGGTAAACCGAATCATGATGGACGACAAAATGAAAATACATCTGCTGATTGACAACGAACGATACCCGTTGAACATACGCCGGGAAGACGAACAACTGTATCGTGACGCTGCCAAACAGATTGACTATAAACTAAACAAATATCGGAATGCTTTCAGAGACTTCGGTCCCACAAAGCATTGGGCTATGGTAGCTTTGGAACTGGCTTTTGAGAATATGTATCTGAAAGACAGAAATGATACACAGCCTTATATGGAAAAAATAAAAGAACTGGAAGAAGAAGTGGACCAATGTCTGAACTTAAAAGACACGCCACAGCCATAGCTAATAAGGTTTATAGTACGGAACGTATAAAAGAGATTATCCACGCACAACTGGAGACGACGGAAGAAAGATCCGAGTCGAAAGTCGTGCGTTTTTTGTTTATATTTTAATTTAAAATTATAATGTTATCATTAGCAATATTGACGGTAGTAGCCTTTCTGGTAGGAGGGGCACTTTCATACGGCTTTTTCAAGTACGGCTTGAAAACACGGTATGAGAAAATTATAAAAGAGGCTGAAACAGAGGCCGAAGTTATCAAGAAAAACAAATTGCTGGAGGTAAAGGAGAAATTCCTGAACAAGAAAGCAGATTTGGAAAAGGAAGTTGCCATCCGCAATCAGAAGATACAGCAGGCCGAAAACAAACTGAAACAGCGCGAAATGGTGCTGAATCAGAAAAACGAAGAGTTGCAGCGTAAACGCAATGAAAACGAAGCCATTAAGGAAAACCTCGATGCGCAACTCGTTATCATCGAAAAGAAAAAGGAAGAACTCGATCATCTGCAATCACAAGAACGTGAAAAACTGGAAGCATTGTCTGGCCTTTCTGCAGAAGAAGCAAAGGAACGCCTGATAGAATCACTCAAGGAAGAAGCCAAGACACAGGCTCAGTCTTACATCAACGATATCATGGACGATGCAAAGCTGACTGCCAACCGCGAAGCAAAACGTATTGTGATTCAGTCTATCCAGCGTGTAGCCACTGAAACAGCTATTGAAAACTCAGTAACTGTATTCCATATCGAATCAGACGAAATCAAAGGACGTATCATCGGTCGTGAAGGACGTAATATCCGCGCACTTGAAGCTGCTACAGGAGTGGAAATCGTAGTAGACGATACTCCGGAAGCAATTGTACTTTCTGCATTCGACCCTGTACGCCGAGAAATTGCCCGTCTGGCTTTGCACCAGTTGGTAACCGACGGACGTATTCATCCGGCTCGTATCGAAGAAGTAGTTGCCAAGGTACGTAAACAGGTAGAAGATGAAATCATCGAAACCGGTAAACGTACTACCATCGACTTGGGTATCCACGGTTTGCATCCTGAACTGATTCGTATCATCGGTAAGATGAAATACCGTTCTTCATACGGACAGAATCTGTTGCAGCACGCTCGTGAAACAGCCAATCTTTGTGCAGTAATGGCATCCGAACTGGGCTTGAACCCGAAAAAGGCAAAACGTGCCGGATTGTTACACGATATCGGTAAAGTACCCGATGAAGAACCGGAATTGCCACACGCATTGCTGGGTATGAAACTGGCAGAAAAATACAAGGAAAAACCGGATATCTGCAACGCCATCGGTGCACACCACGACGAAGTGGAAATGACCAGCTTGCTTGCTCCTATCGTACAGGTTTGTGATGCCATCTCTGGCGCTCGTCCGGGAGCACGCCGGGAAATTGTAGAAGCTTACATCAAGCGTTTGAACGATCTGGAACAACTGGCAATGTCTTATCCGGGTGTAACCAAGACATACGCTATTCAGGCCGGTCGTGAATTGCGCGTAATTGTAGGTGCCGACAAGATTGACGACAAACAGACTGAAAGTCTGTCTACTGAAATCGCAAAGAAGATTCAGGACGAAATGACTTACCCGGGACAGGTAAAGATTACTGTTATCCGCGAAACACGTGCAGTAAGCTTTGCAAAATAGGTAGAGTACAGATATATTTCAAATCTGCAAGCCTCATCCATCAGGATGACTTGCAGATTTTTTTTGCACTTCATCTCTTGCCTCTCTTTCTGCTGACAAAATGTAAATTTCTCCCATCTTTATTTCTCCCCTATCTGCCTTCTGACAAAACGTCAAATCAACCTCTTCTATATTGCGTTATTTGCATCTGTATGCAGACGTTGTTCCAAAATCACTTATTTTCTGCCATCAGAAAAATTCAGAAAGAAAGCCAAAGTACAAAACAAGAACCACAATAGCTTATATTATTTCAGAACACTCTACACAAAGTTTATTTTCCATTGAGTTACATTCCGATTTATCAAAATCAGATTCACAGTAAAAACGCCTGCAAAAAAGAAGAAAATCAAGGAAACAGAAAGAGAAAATACGCCATTAATCGCATCAGCTTACGCGACAAGTCACGTAAACCAACGTGATTAGTCACGAAAGCCCACATTACAAGTCACATTTCTTCTCGTAACAGGTTCTATTTTCCCTCTATATAAATTGAAAAAACCTGCCATACAGCAGGTTTTAAAGGTATTTTTCAACTAAAAAGCTCTGTTTTACAAAGCGTGAACAAGGATTTTGCTTCAAATACGCGTTAGCGGAAATCCATTTTTTCCTTGTTTAAGTCAGAAGAATGTAATTATTCCTTTCATTTTGAAAAGTCATCAATTTCTATTCAAAAGACGAAAAAACCTTCTCGGCACAAGCATATCCTTCTTCGTAAAGTGCTGTAAGCTTTTTGATATCCCGTTCAATACGATTGACCACCACAGGACGTTCCGGACGAATTACTACGATACGTCCTTCGTCTTCCATACGCTCCACCATTTCCAACTGTTGATTATACGCCTTGCATCGGTTACTCAGCACCACACGCAAACGGGGATACCGCTTGTAGACAAAACGGGGAACACGGATGTCTTTTTCATCTTTCCGATAACCCCGGTTACGGGTAAGTACCACTACATTCCGCTCATATCCCTGTGATATGGCCCGCTCTACCGGAATAGAATCTACAATACCACCGTCCAGCATCGGCCTTCCGTCGACATAAGTAATCGGACAGACATAGGGCAGACTACTGGAAGCCTTAGCAATAGCCAGCAAACGGATTTTATCTTTTTTCTCTTCCAGATAGCAGGCTCTACCCGTCACACAATTGGTGGTGACCATTTCAAAACGGGCAGGATTGTTCCGATAGGCCTCATAATCGTAGGGTAAAATTTCTTCCGGAAACAGTTCGTACAACAATTTCTGGTCAAGAATGCTATGCTGATACCACAAATGCTTCAACCCGATGTAATGATACTTGTCCAGCAGTTCGATATTGCTGTATCGTGCCCTTCCACGCTGATGCGACATGTACGACAAACCGTTGCAGGCACCGGCAGACACCCCTACTCCATACGGAAACTCTATTCCCTTATCCATGAAATAGTCGAGTACACCACAAGTAAACACACCTCGCATACCTCCTCCTTCGAGTACTAAGCCCATATTCTGTACATCTATTGCCATATTGACCTCCGCTTTCAAAATAATAAGACTCCAATTGCAAAGATATGTTTTTTAAAATAAGGCATAGAACAATATTCAATTTAATTTGCTACTTTTGCAACAATTAAAACAAATATTGAACTTAATACTTATCAATATGTTCGATTCATCTGTGTATAAACAACGTCGTCAGGCTTTAAGAGAAAAGGTCGGTCATGGGCTTATCCTTATCTTGGGTAACAACGAAGCTCCGGCCAATTATCCTGACAATACTTATAAATTCCGCCAAGACAGTTCGTTTCTTTATTTCTTCGGCCATTCTCATCCGGGCTATGCGGGTGTAATGGACATTGAAGCCGGAGAAGACTACTTCTTCGGAAATGATGTAACGATGGACGATATCATCTGGATGGGACCTCAGCCCAGTGTGAAAGATCTGGCTGCACAGGTTGGTGTAGAAAAGAGCTTCCCGTTCGACAAGCTCAAGGAGTTTGTCGGAAAGGCCATCTCACAGCGCCGCCCTATCCACTTCCTTCCTCCTTATCGCTACGACAACATGTTACTGCTGGAAGATCTGACAGGTATACGCGCTTCAATGACTAAGCAGCATGCTTCCGTAGAACTCATCAAAGCGGTGGTTGCACTGCGTTCTGTTAAAGAGGCTTGCGAAATAGCAGAAATCGACAAGGCCTGCAACATTGGCTATGAAATGCATACAGCTGCCATGCGTCTCTGTAAGCCGGGTGTTTCCGAACAATATATCGCAGGTATCCTGGACGGTATTGCTTCTTCGTATGGCAACATGGTTTCGTTTGCTACTATCCTTACACAAAACGGACAGACGCTTCACAACCACGACCACAGCCATCTGCTGGAAGCTGGCAGACTGATGCTGACAGATGCCGGTGCGGAAAGTGTAACCAACTACTGCTCCGACCATACACGTACCATCCCGGTAGGAGGAAAGTTTACTTCCAGACAGCGTGACGTATACAGCATCGTGCTGGACTGCCACGACAAGGCTCTGGAACTGGCGCGTCCGGGAGTAACCTACAAATCGGTTCACCTCGAGGTATGTAAAGTGTTGGCACAAGGGCTGAAAGATCTGGGACTCATGAAAGGGGATGTAAACGAAGCGGTAGCAGCTGGAGCACATGCTTTGTTCATGCCGCACGGACTGGGACACATGATGGGTATCGACGTACACGATATGGAAGACTTGGGTCAGTGCTATGTGGGTTATGACGACGAGATACGTCCTTCAGACCAGTTCGGTCTGGCTTCTCTGCGTATGGGCCGCCGTCTGCAGGAAGGTTTTGTCATTACCGACGAACCCGGATGTTATTTCATCCCTGCCCTGATAGACAAATGGAAAGCTGAAAACATGCACAAAGACTTCCTCAACTACGAGGCAATAGAGAAGTTCAAAGACTTTGGAGGCATCCGTCTGGAAGACGACATCCTGATTGTACCGGGAGGTTCACGCTTTACGGGAGAAAAGCGTATTCCTATTACTATCAGCGAGGTAGAACAAATCATGAACGAATAATCAAAAATAATTCAATAACCATTTAATAACTTAGAAAACAATGAACAAACTTGTTGCTCTTTTAGCTTTGGGTGTTTGCTTCAGCAATGTTTCTGCAAAAAGCCCGAAAAAGAACAAAACAGAAGAAGGTTTCGTATTCACAACGGTAAAAGAAAATCCTATCACCTCTATTAAAGACCAGAATCAGTCAAGTACTTGCTGGTCGTTCTCTTCAATTGGTTTCTTCGAAGCTGAATTGCTTCGTCTGGGCAAGGGAGAATTCGACTTGTCTGAAATGTTCGTGGTACACAAAACCATGGAAGACCGTGCTGTAAACTACGTACGTTACCACGGAGATGCTTCATTCTCTCCAGGCGGTAGCTTCGAAGATATCGTAACCTGCTATGAAAAATACGGTATGGTTCCACAGGAAGCAATGCCGGGTATCATGTATGGCGATTCTCTGCCTGTACACAACGAACTGGATGCCGTAGCTGCAGGATATGTAAATGCAATTGCTAAAGGCAAGTTGAAAAAACTGACTTCTGTATGGAAAAATGGTTTGTCAGCTATCTACGATACATACTTGGGAGTATGCCCGAAAGAATTTACTTACAAAGGCAAGACTTATACTCCGAGAACTTTTGCCGATGAAGTATTGGGATTGAACATGGACGACTATATCTCTTTGACTTCATTTACTCACCATCCGTTCTATACTCAGTTCAATATCGAAGTGCAAGACAACTGGCGTAACGCTATGTCTTACAACCTTCCTATCGATGAACTGATGGCTGTAATGGACAATGCAATCAACAACGGTTACACATTTGCATGGGGTTCGGATGTGAGCGAACAAGGATTTACACGCGATGGTATCGCAGTATGCCCGGATGCTGAAAAGGGAGCTGAACTGACCGGTTCGGATATGGCTCGTTGGTTAGGATTGAGCCAGCAGGACAAGCGCAAGGAACTTACCGCTAAACCGTTGCCGGAAATCACCGTAACTCAGGAAATGCGTCAGGAAGGTTTCGACAACTGGGAAACTACAGACGACCACGGTATGGTAATCTACGGTATTGCAAAAGACCAGAACGGAAAAGAATACTTCATGGTAAAGAACTCATGGGGTGAAGAAGGAAAATACAAAGGTATCTGGTATGCTTCAAAAGCATTCGTAGCTTATAAAACAATCAATATCCTTGTACACAAGGATGCTATCCCTGCTGAAATCGCAAAAAAATTGGGTTTGTAAGACTTATTAAATAGACTGATTTTAAATAAATAAACGGTTGGTTCCGCAATTATTTGACGGAATCAACCGTTTTTTCTTTCTTTTTTTCTAACTTTACAAGTTGAATAAGTGTGCGGATTGTTCTCTTTTGTACAACAGACAAAAGAAAAGCCAACGGTAAAATTGCTTTTACTGTACCTTACTTACCGACACAACAAAGCATGTAAGCAAGAACAAGACTACGCTATCTAAAGTTTCTTCAATCCACACGAAGAAGACCCAACAAAGATAACGTCAACCTTTCGGATATCTTCTTGTCCTAATGGCACAACAGTCTGCAACACTCAACATAAGAAAAAAAGAAAAAATAGATATAATGAATTACAAATGGAACTATCAACCTCCTACACCGGAACAAAGGGAAGCGGCAAGGGCTTTGGCTAAGGAAATAGGAATCAGTCCTATATTATGCCGAATGCTGCAGGAAAGAGGGATAACTTCTGCCGCAGAAGCCAAGCGTTTCTTCCGCCCGCAGCTTAGCGAACTGCACGATCCTTTCCTGATGAAGGATATGGATATAGCTGTAGATCGTCTGAACAAAGCGATGGGACGCAAAGAACGTATCCTTGTGTACGGAGACTACGATGTAGACGGTACAACTGCCGTTGCATTGGTCTATAAGTTTCTTCAGCAATTCTACTCGAATATCGACTACTACATCCCCGACCGATACAACGAAGGATATGGGGTTTCGAGAAAAGGAGTAGACTATGCTTACGAAACTGGTGTCACGCTGATTATCGTATTGGACTGCGGCATAAAAGCCGTAGAAGAGATTTCGTATGCCAAAGAAAAAGGTATCGATTTCATCATCTGCGACCATCATGTACCCGATGAAGTACTTCCTCCTGCCGTGGCTATTCTTAATCCGAAACGGGAAGATTCTACTTATCCGTATGACCATCTATCTGGATGTGGCGTAGGATTCAAATTCATGCAGGCTTTTACAATCAACAATGGCATCGAATTTCACCAGCTGACTCCGCTGCTGGATTTGGTTGCAGTAAGTATTGCATCCGATATTGTACCGATTATGGGAGAGAACCGTATTCTGGCTTATCATGGATTGCGCCAACTCAACTCCAATCCCAGCGTAGGACTGAAGTCTATCATCGATGTATGCGGACTGTCTGAACGGGAAATCAATATGAGTGACATCGTGTTTAAAATCGGACCGCGAATCAATGCTTCCGGACGTATTCAAAACGGAAAAGAGGCTGTGGATCTTCTTATCGAAAAGGATTATCAGGCAGCAAAAGAAAAGAGTAACCTGATAAACCAATACAATGAAACCCGAAAAGACCTCGACAAGAATATGACCGAAGAGGCCAATAAGATTGTAGACAATCTGGAGCATCTGGACGAACGCCGCTCTATTGTAATCTATAATGAAGACTGGCACAAGGGAGTAATTGGTATTGTGGCTTCACGACTCACGGAAATATATTATCGGCCGGCTGTAGTACTCACGCGCACCGACAACCTGGCAACTGGTTCGGCACGCTCCGTATCGGGATTCGATGTATACAAGGCCATTGAATATTGCCGCGATCTCTTGGAGAATTTTGGAGGACATACGTATGCAGCAGGACTTTCTATGAAAACAGAAAACGTAGAAGAGTTCTCACGCAGATTCGAAGAATATGTCACTCAAAATATTCTTCCGGAACAGACCAGTGCTACCATTCAGATTGATGCTCATCTCGACTTCAGGGATATTACACCTAAATTCTTCTTCGACTTGAAGAAGTTCAATCCTTTCGGACCGGACAATCATAAGCCGATATTCGCTACCCTCAATGTATACGATTATGGTACAAGCAAGGTAGTAGGAAGAGATCAGGAACATATCAAACTGGAACTGGTGGACAATAAATCGAACAATGTAATGAACGGTATTGCTTTCGGGCAAAGCTCGCAAGCCCGTTACATCAAAACCAAGCAGTCGTTCAACATCTGTTACACCATCGAAGAAAATACACACCGGAGAGGAGAAATCCAACTTCAGATAGAAGACATAAAACCAAGCAGAAACAAAGCCTTATAACAGGCTACGGAGAAAGACAAGACACAGATGGACTACAAAAGCATTTTGAAACAATACTGGGGATACGATGACTTCCGCGGAATACAGGAAGACATCATCACCAGTATCGGCCAACAGCGGGATACGCTGGGGCTGATGCCGACCGGAGGAGGTAAGTCCATCACGTTTCAAGTGCCGGCTCTTGCTCAAGAAGGGCTTTGCCTGGTCATCACGCCACTTATCGCATTGATGAAAGACCAGGTACGCAACCTGCGCGACCGGGGTATCAAGGCTATAGCTGTCTACTCGGGTATGACAAGAGAAGAAATTGTAGTCGCGCTTGAAAACTGTATCTTTGGCAACTATAAGTTTCTCTATATCTCTCCGGAACGACTGGATACAGAAATATTCCAGCAAAAGCTCCGCAGCATGAAGGTAAGCATGATTACGGTAGACGAATCGCACTGTATCTCTCAATGGGGATACGATTTTCGCCCTGCTTACCTCAAAATATCCGAAATACGAAAGCTGTTGCCCGGTGTTCCGGTACTGGCTCTGACAGCAACTGCTACCCCTGAAGTCGTAAAAGACATTCAGGCACGTCTTGCCTTTAAGGAAGAGAATGTATTCCGCATGAGTTTCGAGCGGAAGAATCTGGCTTACATTGTACGGAACACAGAAAACAAAGCAGAAGAACTGCTCCACATTCTGAATCATGTACCGGGTTCGGCTATTGTCTACACACGAAACAGAAAAAAGACAAAGGAAATCTGCCAGTTTCTCAACCAACAGGGAATCACTGCCACATTTTACCATGCCGGACTTCAGAACGACATCAAAGACCAGCGGCAAAAGAGTTGGCTGACAGGAGAACATCGCGTGATGGTAGCTACCAACGCCTTCGGTATGGGCATAGACAAGCCGGATGTCCGACTGGTAGTACATGCCGACTTCCCGGATTCTCCCGAGGCGTATTTTCAGGAAGCAGGACGTGCCGGACGAGACGGAAACAAAGCATATGCCGTATTGCTCTATGCACAAAGCGACAAAGCCATTCTTCGCAAACGCATCTCCGATACTTTTCCTGAAAAAGAATACATACGCAAAGTATACGAAGATATCAACTTCTATTACCAGATGGCTCTTGGTGACGGATTGGGATGTACCTATGCATTCAATATAGATGAATTCTGTCACAACTTCAAGCACTTCCCCATTCAGGTAGACAGTGCCTTGAAGATACTGACCCGTGCCGGATACCTGGAGTATACCGACGAACAGGACAATGCTTCCCGCATCATCTTCACCCTCCGGAGAGACGACTTATACCGTTTGCAGGAATACAATGCCGACACAGAAAAGCTGATTCATACCATTCTCCGTTCGTATACAGGTATATTCAGCGACTATGCTTATATCAGCGAAGATACATTGGCACTGCGAACCGGTTTGTCAAGACAACAAATCTACGAGACATTGGTCTTGCTCACCAGACAGCATATTCTGCATTACATTCCGGGAAAGAAAACCCCTTACATTATCTATACCTGCGAACGCCGCGATACTTCGCGTATTCATCTCAGTAAAGAAGTATACGAAGACCGCAAAGAAAGTTTCGAACGGCGCATACAAGCTATGCTGGAATATGCAGATGCCAAGGAACAATGCAGAAGCCGTATGCTGCTCCGGTATTTCGGAGAAAAGAATGAACACAATTGCGGACAATGTGATGTATGCCTGAAGAAACATCAAAGCGGATTGAAGCAGGGAGAATTCGACGACATTGCCGAAGCGATAAACGCCGAACTGAAAGCACATCCCTTGTCAGCTCATGAACTGATGGGAAAATTGGCTTACGATAAAGAAAAGGCTTCTTGCGTACTCCGGTATCTGATGGCAGAAGAAATCATTCAGGAAAGCGACGGAAAGCTCATCTTCACCAAGTCATAATCTCCTTAATGTTTCCACTTCACGAACAGAGAAAAGAAAGGTTTGCTTTTCGACTGAAGAAAAACACCAGCAGAGTGCAGAAGCACTGAAAACAAAATCAGTCCCAAACCTACATAAAAACTGGCATTCAGTTCTTTGGCCTCGTGAAAAAGAAACATCGCTGCTATAATACTATAAATAGGCTCCAGATTGTAAGTCAGATTAAAAGTAAAGGCAGATATTTTCTTCAACACCTGAATCTGTAAAATGTAAAGCAATACGGTGCAGACCGAAGCAAACAGAAGCAAGTAAACCAAATCGGTCAGTGAGGGAAGTATCGACGCAACGGGAAAGAAAGACAGATAAAGCGGAAGCAGACAGGATAACCCTAAAAAGCCTCCTCCCATCTCATACATCAGCATAGTGCTCGAAGTATATCCCACAGATACTTTCTTATTGCAGATAGTGAAAAGGGAAGCCAGTGCCGACGAAAGGATTCCCATACCTATTCCCAGACGGTAACGGGTATCAAAATGGAAAATAAGAATAATTCCCAGCACTCCTATCAGACTGCATGCTATCTCTCCCAGCGATATACGATGACGGTTGATAAGCGGTTCGAACAAAGCTGTAAAAAAACTCATCAAAGACAAACAAACCACTCCGATGGATACATTCGAAGCCTTGATACTTCCATAGAAAAACAGCCAGTGAATGGCAAGCAACATTCCTACAGAACCTATTTTACACACATCACGGAAAGATACTCTCTTCAACTTGCCCAACATCCACAGCAAAAGAAAAAACATCACGGTAGCAAACAGCATCCGATACCACACCAACAATCCCTCATTCAAGGATATTAAACGCCCAAAGATACCGGTAGCTCCTGCAATCAAGACCGACACATGAAGTTTGATAAATGCCTCTTTCATTCTTTAGTTTCTTTTTACGAGGGTGCAAAGATACAATTTATTTACACGCACCTCTTCAATATCCCGCTTCATATTCTATATTCCTTCCGGCTTTGGAGAGTATAATATTTTACATACTTTTGTCGGCATAAAGCAGAAAACAAATGAAAAACATACTCTATAAAATACAGTCGTTATACCCTCTCTCAGATGCTACTATTGAAGAGCTGAAGGCTTATGTTACCCCATGCCGGTTTCCTAAAAGATATCAGATGATTAAAGCCGATATGTTCTGCAAATATGCCTATTTCATAGAAAAAGGAATGACACGTTCTTTCTGGCTGGTAGACGGAGAAGAAATTACAACCTCCTTTGCCTGGGAAGGAAGCATTGTATTCAGTATGGACGAACTGTACTATCAGAAGAAAAGCGAGGAATATGTAGAAGCACTGGAAGAAGTGGAAGCCTATCGCATTTCTCTGACCGACCTGCGCCGTCTGTTCGAAACCAATCTTGAATTATGCAACTGGGGCAGAATCATCCATCAGAACGAATACCGCCGTCTGCACCGCAGCCACAAGGAACGGCTTACGCTGCCGGCTAAAGAGCGGTATGAAGAGTTCAAGAAACAGTTTCCTGAAGTATGTCAACGAGTCAACTTAGGATTCATCGCCTCCTACCTTGGTATTACACTGCCTACACTCAGCCGAATCAGAAGCGAAGAGTAACAATATGAAACAAACTATGCCCACAAAAGATGAAATTCATTTATAAAGTCCCAAATATTACACATATATTTATATATTTGCACTTCGTAAAAACTAATTATTTACTATGGATTGCACAAATAAAATAGGCGAAAAGATTCAATCGCTACGAACAATAAAAGAAATCAGCAGAGAAGAACTTGCTGACCGTACCGGACTCTCAATCGAACAGATTGCACGTATAGAAGAAAATATCGATATCCCTTCTTTGGCTCCCCTCATCAAAATAGCCAGAGCATTGGGAGTACGGCTGGGAACCTTCCTGGACGACCAACCGGAAGAAGCCGGAGCAATTATCTGCCGCAAAGGTGGTGCAGATGATACCATCAGTTTTTCGAATAATGCCACAGATTCCCGCCTGCATATGCGCTATCATTCTTTGTCGCGCAACAAGACAGACCGCCACATGGAGCCTTTCATCATCGACATAGAAGCCAATGAAACAGCTCAGTTCAGTCTGTCGGCACACGAAGGCGAAGAGTTTATCATGGTTTTACAAGGAATGGTCGAAATCAATTACGGAAAGTTTACCTATCTTCTGGAAGAAGGAGATACCATTTATTACGACTCGATTGTGCCGCATCATGTACATGCTTTCGAAGGACAGGAAGCAAAAATCCTGGCAGTAATTTATACTCCTATCTAAAAAACCGGCAATACCATGAAACAGTTATCGGAAAAGACACTGGGAGACTGGCTGGAGCATTGGGCAAGTCACACTCCCGACAAAGAATATATTGTATACTCCGACCGTAACCTGCGTTTTACCTGGAAAACATTCAATCAGCGGGTAGACAACATGGCCAAGGGATTGCTTGCCATCGGTATCACCCACGGTACACATGTAGGTATCTGGGCAGGAAATGTACCCGACTGGCTTACCTTTCTTTATGCATGCGCAAAAATCGGTGCTGTAGCTGTTACGGTCAATACCAACTACAAGCAGGCCGAACTGGAATATCTCTGCGAGAATTCGGATATGCATACCCTCTGTATTGTCAACGGAGAAAAAGACAGCAACTTTGTAGAGATGACTTATGCCATGCTGCCCGAACTGAAAACATTCGAGCGAGGACACATGAAAAGCAAACGGTTTCCCTGTATGAGAAACGTCATTTACATCGGGCAGGAAAAATACCGGGGAATGTACAATACATCGGAAATCTTGCTGTTGGGCAACAACATAGACGATGAGGTTCTGACAGAAGCCAAAAAGAAAGTCAACTGCCACGATACGGTGAACATGCAATACACTTCGGGAACAACCGGTTTTCCAAAAGGTGTCATGCTTACCCATTACAACATAGCCAACAATGGTTTCCTGACAGGCGAACACATGAAGTTCACTGCAGACGATAAACTGTGTGTCTGCGTTCCTCTCTTCCACTGCTTCGGTGTGGTTCTGGCTACCATGAACTGTCTGACCCACGGATGTACACAAGTCATGGTAGAGCGCTTTGACCCGCTGCTGGTACTGGCCTCCATACACAAGGAGCGATGTACTGCACTCTATGGGGTTCCGACCATGTTCATTGCCGAACTGCATCATCCGATGTTCGACATGTTCGACCTCTCCAGTCTGCGCACCGGTATCATGGCCGGCTCACTCTGTCCGGTAGAACTGATGAAGCAGGTAGAGGAAAAAATGTTTATGCGCGTTACCAGTGTATACGGTCTTACTGAAGCCTCACCCGGTATGACTCACAGCCGTATAGACGACCCGCAGGAAGTAAGATTCACTACCGTAGGACACGACTTTGAGTTTACAGAAGTACGGGTAATCGATCCGGAAACCGGAGAGGAATGTCCGGTAGGTGTACAAGGTGAAATGTGCAACCGCGGATACAATACCATGAAAGGATATTACAAGAATCCGCAGGCTACGGCAGAAGTCATCGATAAAAACGGTTTCCTGCATTCGGGAGACCTGGGTGTAAAAGATGAAAACGGAAACTATCGCATCACCGGACGCATCAAGGACATGATTATCCGGGGAGGAGAAAATATCTACCCCAGAGAAATAGAAGAATTCCTTTATCAGATGCCCGGTATCAAGGATGTACAGGTAGCCGGTATTCCGTCGAAGAAATACGGAGAAGCAGTAGGAGCTTTCATCATTCTGCACGAAGGCTACAACATGAATGAGTTTGACGTACGCGACTTCTGTCAGGGAAAAATTGCCCGCTACAAGATTCCGAAATACATCTTCTTCGTGAAGGAGTTTCCGATGACAGGAAGTGGTAAAATACAGAAATTCAAATTAAAGGACATCGGTCTGGAACTCTGCAAGCAGCAAGGTATCGAAATTATTTAAGACATAAATACAACGATGGCGACACAATCTGCACTGATTATGTCGCCATTGTTGTATGACAGCAGTTTCATGCTGTATCCGACGTCGCCGTCCGTACAACCGGCGGCGTCGGCTATGAAATCAACGACGCTGTCCATAGAGCCGACGTCGCTGAATGCACGCAACGTCCATCACCAGACGGTTACGAAACAAGATCTTTTCTCAATTCTTCCGACAAGCCTCATATAAATCATAAACAGACAAACTCTTTTCAAAATCCCCCTGCGACAAAGCAGTACGAACCATCAGAGTAACCGGTTCCCCGGGAAGCAAATCGATATAATTATCGGAAAAAGTAGTTTCAAAACTATCACTGCACAAATATACCGCACGGGCAAAGCGGTTGCTCTGCAAGGTCACTTCAAAGCCTCCTTCTACCGGACGGATATCCTTCCGGA
The DNA here is from genome assembly GCF_037890285.1 of Phocaeicola sp. HCN-40430. Classification (NCBI taxonomy): domain Bacteria; kingdom Pseudomonadati; phylum Bacteroidota; class Bacteroidia; order Bacteroidales; family Bacteroidaceae; genus Phocaeicola; species Phocaeicola sp. HCN-40430. The sequence goes on along the minus strand of NZ_JBBKBS010000001.1, from coordinate 146,695 downwards.
TAGTTGCCGGAGCATAAGCCATCTCCTTCTGTGCAGCCAGAAAACAATTGTTGGCATAACATTTCCTGCCGTCTTCTTTCAGATATACATGTACCACCACATCCTGAGGAGAAGCTCCATCCAACAGTCTGTCCAACTGCTCTTCGAATACACAAGAAGACGTATTCGGATTTACTTGAATCTGCTTTTCCAATGCACTGAATTTTCCACCTTCCAATTTCCAAACCTCTACCGATAACACCGTCTGCAAAGGCTCCCGGCGGTCGGACACTGCATATACACGCAGATTGCCCTCTACTACAAGAGGAGACAAAAGTATATCGGAATAAGCCTTCCGTGCAAAATAATGCTGTGCTTTCCACCGGCCGTAATAATCCCGGCTCGACCACGATGCCACCGGCCAGCAATCGTTATGCTGCCAGAATAAAGAACCCATACAATACGGCATATCCCTGCGATGTGCTTCCATGGCTATCTTAATGGCATCGCCCTGCAAGACCTGAGTGAGATAAAGGAACGAGCGGAAATCTTTAGGTTCGCGATGTTCTGCAAGCATATAAGTTTCTATCAACTTGTTGGCATGTTCTCCCCCACGCTGATGGGCCATCATCACCTCGGAAGTAATATTCCAGTCTTCGGGACCCGACGTATAGCGTTTCACCGTTTCAAAATCGGGGAACGACTGAAAGCCATACTCGCTGAAAAAACGGCTTCTTTCCTTATTATACTGCGAAATTGGTTCCCTTCCACCCCATACTCTCCAATAATGGCGGTCCCCGTTACAGTCGTCGTTTACCTGTCCTTCGAGTCCGAAAGGTGAAGACGGCAGATAAAAACGGTCGGGATCTTCTTCGCTTACCACCAAAGGCAATGTTTCCAGATACTGTTTATCCATCTGCGCCTTAATCAGCCGGGCATATTCCGGATTCTGTTCGTTGTATTTTTTTGCCCAGCCCCATCCGTACCAGGCTTCATTACACTCGTTGTTTCCACACCAGATGGCAATACAAGGATGATTACGCAAACGGCGTACATTATCGATTGCTTCCCGACGTACATTCTCCAGCCATTCGCCTTCTGCCGGATAGAGACTACATGCAAACATAAAGTCCTGCCATACCAGGATACCGTATTCATCGCAAAGGTCGTAGAAAATATCGTTTTCATAAATTCCTCCTCCCCACACACGAAGCATATTCATATGTACATCTGCTGCATCCTGAATGGTTTTCCGGTAATTCTCTTCCGTTACCCGCGGAAGGAAATTATCTTGTGGTATATAGTTTGCTCCTTTCATAAAAACAGGACGTCCGTTGAGTTCGAAGAAAAACGAAGTTCCATGCGCATCGGGTTTTCGTATCACCTTCAACGAGCGAACCCCTACCCTATCCTGATGTGCATCGGCAGTCTGTTTACCCACAACGAGCGTTGTTTCAAACGTATACAGATGTGGATTGCCCAACCCGTTGCTCCACCACAATTCAGGATTTTTCATGACAAAAGGCAATTCCACTTTATTTACTCCCTGCTTCAAGGAAGTCTTTACACGTGCCAGCACCTTTCCGTTACCGGTATCGGTCAGTACCACAGAAGCATCGGTCATCTCCTTGTCGGCCACCACCTCAACCTGTCCGGTCAGTACAGCCTTCTTTTCATTGACTTCATGCTGACGGATGAACACATTGCTGATACGTGCATCGTTCCATGCCTCCACATACACCGGACGCCAGATTCCCGAAGTCACCAGACGAGGTCCCCAATCCCATCCATAATGATAGCCGGCCTTCCGGGCAAATACACTTACTTTCTTATTAAATACACCTCCATTCTCCGACTGGTCGTTTCCTGCAGAATAATGATATGGCAATGCATCCCATTTTGGGATATCCACTTTCAGAGGAGAATGAAAATAAATACGCAGGATATTTCCGGATGACTTGACCAGCGACTTGACTTCCACTCTCCATTCCCGAAACATATTGTCGGCCTTTAGAATCAAAGAATCATTCAGATACACATCTGCATACGTATCCAATCCTTTAAAAAGCAAATCAATATTCTGTCTGTTCATAAATTCATCGGAAAGTGAAAAAGACGACTCATATACCCAGTCTTCTTTATCAATCCACTGTACTCCCCGTTCATTCAAACGGTAGTAAGGGTCTTCTATTATTCCGTTATTCATCAAGTCGGTATGCACGACTCCAGGAACTGTAGCCGGATACCAGTTAGACAGTCTGGCCTGACGAAATTGCCATCCTTCATTCAGCTCCATCCGTAAAGGGGCTGCCGAAAGCCAGGTTCCACATCCTAAAGAAAAGGTTGTCAATGCTGTATAGCGTAATATTTGCGAAAAGTTTTTCATAGAATTATTTTTCATCACTTCAATTTTACAATCTTATCTTCTACAGGCAGACTGGCCAATAGGCCATATACCTCAAAAGGAAAGGGGATGAAAAGCGGTATCAATTCGTCTTCCATCTCCTTTCTACTATGCATTTGCCGATGCAAACCAATGCCTACGAGCACTTACATCAGTCTTTTCTGACAATCTTCACCAGCAAAGTCTTTCCATTGGGTTTTCCCTTCATGTCATGCGATTCTGATTTCACCAATCCGACTCCTTTCGCATACCATTCGGTAATGCGTTCGGTTTCCGATTTTACCAGAATCTTGGTCCGTTTCAGATAGGAAATCTTGATACATTCAAATCTTCCGGCAGTAGTACCGATGGAATCTTTTCCCATATAAGCAGCTCCCGAGATTGTAACCTCGTTCTTCAGCATATTGGAAATTAAAGAATAAGAACGTTCAGGAATAGATTCTCCTCCCTGAGCTCCATCTTTTATGACAAATGAGTTATCTCCTTTAAATTTCAGTTTCTCCTCGAAAAGAGCATGCGCCTTTTCGTCGTATTTTTCAGGGTCGAGATCGGCTTCAATATAAGGACCATACATCAAATCCTGTTTGCAAACGGTATTCTGTCCGTCATAACTCCAGTCGTACAATGTATAACTGGTATTATTTTTCGCCTTATTGGCCACAAGTTTCATATAATAAGTAGCTTTTGCCGCATTGCCGTTCTCCTCAGCCTTGGTTACAGTTACTGTTCCGTTCGAAATACTTTGTCCAGCCTCATCGTAGCTTACATAATGAAGTTCAGTACCTTGCTTCGTACAAAAATATTGTGCCTGCATACTATGTACCATCAGCAATCCAAGCACAGTAAACATTAATTTTCTCATTGTTCTATTTGTTTAATTAATTTGTCATCTGTTAAGATGGGGCAAACTTACAAATTTATTTCCATCAAAAATGCTTTTTCGTTCTTTTTCAAAGAAAACAGCAGTGTCAGTTATCATTTTCTAACTATATTTAAAGAATATAGGATGCGGCTCGGCATTACCTTCGTTCAAAAGCAAGCTTTTGACTTGGTACTGCGCTCACCTTTAACTATATTTGCAACACTTAACGATTAAAACCAAATATATCATGGGCTTATTTACATCTTTGTTCGGCGGAAACAAGTCGAACGAATGTCAGGAAGACAAGCAGAAAAAGAAAAATTTTGAAATATTGAAATACGACGGTATCCGCGCCCGCAACATGCGCCAGCTGCCTTATGCCATTAAATGTTTTGAAGAAGCCATTGCACTGAATGAAGAAACAGAAACCATGCAATTGCTGGCTACTACCTACATACAGGCAGACCGCACAGAGGATGCACGCAATATACTGAACCGGCTTTGCGAAAAAGAACCGGAAAATGTAAATGCTTTACTTTCATTGGCCAACGTATGCCACATGCAACAAGATTACGACAGTATGGCTTCTGCATGTGAAAAAGCAATACAGATTGCTCCCGAAAATACTACAGCCCTTTATCTGGTTGGAAAAGCAGAACACTCCCGCCACAACGATTTGCAGGCTATAGTAATGCTGACCAAAGCTATTACACAAAACGAAACCTTTACAGAAGCTTATCTGCTCCGTGCAGAGGTACTTTGGAGCATGAGACAGGCTAAAGATGCTTTGGAGGATATCGAGAAGGTTTTATCGCTCGATGCAAACGAAGAAAAAGCATTATTGATAAAGGGAGAAATTGAAGCGGCACTGGGACATACAGAACAGGCTTTCGAATGCTTCAATCAGGTAGCAGAACTGAACCCTTTCAACGAAAACTCTTATCTTCTGAAAGGAACTTTGCAGATAGAGCTGAAAAACTTCGACCAGGCTATCGAAACTTATGAAGAGGCTATCGAACTGATGCCCGACAATGCCAAACTGTATCAGGAACGCGGACGGGCACGCCTGCTGAAAGGAGATAAGGAAGGCTCGATGGCCGACTTGAAAAAAGCCATTGAACTGAATCCGGAAAATGAGAACCAGATAAACGGTCACTTCAAGAACTTTGAAGATACAGGAAAAGGTATCTTGTGGTAAGACTGCCCTGCAAGATAAAAACAACGTTCGGCAAGAAATCACCTGATGGATGTATCAGCATCCGCATTGGTAATTGTTCTTGCCGAACGTTTTATATATCTACTTTATAATAGAGATTGATTTTATCAGAACTGGAAAATAGCCGTCACAACCAGACGATGGTTTAAGATAGAGTGTGAACTGATTGCCTTTGCCTGGTTATCAAATTCGTCTCCATACCACGCACTACACAACGAATACTCTGCACCCAGTTTCCAATGATTGCGGTTGTAAGTGAGTTCTGCACTTCCTGTAACAAGCTGGTCGAGTGTTGTACCGGTGCCCAATACTCCTTGTACATCTTCTCCCGCACCCAAATTCTTCAGATAACCGAAGAACAAAGCCGGACGCCAGGTTTTGCCATATGCAATATTCAACCAGGTAGAGGAAGTACGCAGCGGAGTATACTCCTGCTTGCCATTATGAGTGTCTATCGAAGTAATGCCATATCCACCTACCGTACTGGTCTGTGTCAAGTTGGAGCCTAATACAGTCTTAGCCGATACCAACAGCTGGTCGTATGTATATTTTACATGAGCCTCAGCCGAAACACCTGTAATACGCTCACTCACCTTGTAAGTTTCACCGTCTATCACAGAGTTGACACGCGGAACGATGGAAGACACGTGTACACCGGCTCCAGCCAACAGACCGGTCTGTTTATAGTCTACACCGGCATAGAATTCCGGGACACAACTGTTTTTCAAGAAGTTCTGGCTTTTCTGTGTAGCAGTGCTTCCAGCCACATTGGTAGAAGGTCCGACAGACAAATATTGCGACTGCCAGATAGCAGCTGCCGTAAGCATAAAGTGTTTGGCTGTATAACGGTAACGGATTTGAGGAGCACGGCTAAACGGCTGATAAGGTGCTCCCATATTCAGGTTCAGAATTTCAGGAGCTACATCTCCGTACAATGGATGCCAGGTCTGTCCGACAAGCAAAGCCGATTTTCCCCAGTCCAAGTTGAAATACACATGACGCAGACGGAACATGGAATAGGAAGTACCCGATCCGCGAAAGTCGACTTCTACTTTAGCCGAAGTCTTGGCCTTTCCCCACATCGGTCCCTTTACATCCACTCCTAAACGAGTATATAAAGTATAAAAATTACCATTTGCAGCACTGTTCAAATCATTTCCATCCGGATCCAGTACTTCATCTTGCGGATACATGTAAAACAAACCATCTACCGTTTCAGAATTGGCACGGCTGTTATAAAACAAATCCGTACGTACCTGACCATAGAATTTGTAGTCAAATCCTTTTTTCTGGGCAAAAGCAGTGGCAGACACTCCGAGCACTGCCGCCATAAAAAGACATCTCTTTTTCATTCTTAACATGATATTAAAAAAACACGGCTGCAAAGATACTGATTTTTATCATTCCCATGCACATCAGAAATAAAAGCCAAAGCCAATCTTAAAACCTAACTTACTGTACTCCGAACAATTCATGAAACTCAAATCGTAATATACGGCAGGTTCTATGGTAACTGTTCCATTCAGAAAGAAAGCATATCCCAGTTCAGGAGTCATACAAACAATATTTTTCCGGTTGACAGAGTTCGACAAATGTTTATAAGCAAATCCCAGTCCACCATATACTCCACAACTCGACAAATAATAACGCGTACCTACCCCCAATGTGGTTTCATCCATACCATGTTCTACATATTCACCTTTGAAATTAACCAGTACAGAAAGATTGTCTACCACAAAAGCTCCTCCTTCCACTTTCAGTCCAAAGTTTGTTCCCTCATATTTACTATGCGACAAATTCAATCCGGTAAGAGAAGTGTTGACAAAAAACGTCCCTTCTTCAAACTGTGCTTTAACTTGTACACACGCCATCAACAGTACACACACAACAGCGATTTTCTTCCACATAAATACATTCAGAATTAAATTGTTATTCCATTTCGACTAAATAAAACAACAAGAGGAAAATTTCCCGCTTGCTGTCAGTGCACAAAAATAACAATTCCCTTTTTGAAGTACAAAATTTCATGTCTACAATACTTTCCTTTCTATCCTTCTGTAATATTAATTCGGTCTTCCAACCATAATCGATAAAAACAAGAGCAGCAACTTATACTGTAGTACTACAAAGCCGTATCAATGTCACAAAAAAGAGAAGGAGATGGCTTTAAATAAAAAAGTCACACTATCTTTGCAAAAACAACAGATGTCTATGCGCTTATCCATTTTATTATTCTTGATGGGATTGTTGAGCTACCTGCCTCTCTGCGCACAACCCAAAAACGAAATACGTGCTACGTGGCTTACTACTTTGGGAGGGCTGGATTTCCCTTCTTCCAAAGCCAGTTCTGCGGCCGGTATCCAGCGACAAAAACAGGAATTATGCAAAATATTAGATGAGCTGAAGCAAGCTCATATCAATACAGTACTCTTTCAGACCCGTCTGCGAGGCGATGTGATTTATCCTTCTGCCATCGAAACTTTTGCAGAATCGCTTACCGGACATGAAGGACGGAATCCGGGCTATGACCTGCTGGAATTTGCAACAGCTGAATGTCATAAAAGAGGCATGGAACTTCATGCATGGATTGTGACTATACCGGTGGGCAATAACCGACAAGTGAAACTGTTGGGTAGGAACTCAGTCGTAAAGAAGTATCCTCAGCTCTGTAAACAATACAAAGGAAGCTGGTATCTGGATCCCGGACAACCGGGCACTGCCGATTACCTTACTCGCCTGGTACGGGAAATTGTTTCCCGATACGATATTGACGGCATCCATCTCGATTATATCCGCTATCCGGAACGCGCCCAACAGTTTCCGGACAATGCCACTTTCCGCAAATATGGAAAAGGACAAAACTTGGAACAATGGCGACGGGATAACATCACCCGCATTGTACGCAGAATCTATACGGAAGTAAAGACACTCAAACCTTGGGTAAAGGTCAGCAGTTCGCCTGTAGGGAAATATGCCGACACGCAACGATACAGTTCGCACGGGTGGAATGCTTACGAAACAGTATATCAAGATGCTCAGGCATGGCTGAAAGAAGGCATACACGATGCACTCTTTCCTATGATGTATTTCCCCAACAATCATTTCTATCCTTTTGCTTTAGACTGGAAAGAGAACAAAAGCAACCGGTGGGTAGTACCGGGACTGGGTATTTATTTTCTTCATCCCAAAGAAAAGAACTGGGATGCAGCCGAAATAATCCGTCAGATTCATTTCATACGAAAAAGCGGACTGGACGGAGAAGCTTATTTCCGAAATCGTTTTCTGCTGGAAAATACAAAAGGGATATTAAGTACCTTAAAAAACAGGTTTTATCAGACACCTTCCTTCGTTCCTCCCATGACGTGGGCAGACAGCATTGCTCCATCGGTTCCCGATACTCCGGTTTTGCACGAAACAAAAGAAGGAATACACCTTTCATGGTCTCCTTCAACTGATAACAGTACGTTACCGGTACACTATCGTGTTTATGCATCCAATTTTTATCCAGTTGATATCACACAAGCTGAACATATCGTAGAAACACGAATAGACACAACTTGTTATACCACTTCATCTTCCCAACTATATTGGGCTGTGACAGCAGTAGACCGATATGGCAACGAAAGTCAACCGCTCTACTTTAAGACAATATCAGAAGACAGCCTTCCGATATGGAACCATTTGCCCGACCTTCCTGCAGGCGGTATCCTGATAATATACGATGTCACGGGAACTGAACTTTTCCGTACCTCGGATATTCACTCCCAGCAGATACAAAATCTGGCTCCGGGATTTTACAGAACCAAGATTTTAACCGACAACGGGCAAAGCATAGCAACAGGAAGCATCGTAAGATAAGGTTTTATGTATAAATCGTATGGATATAAGCAAAATAATCCGTACTTTTGCACATTCAATTGAAGAAATAAAACAAACTTATTACTATATCTCATGAGCAATCAACGATACATGCAGCGCGGCGTATCCGCATCGAAAGAAGATGTACACAACGCCATCAAGAACATTGACAAAGGTATTTTCCCGAAAGCATTCTGCAAAATCATCCCAGATATCTTGGGAGGCGATCCGGAATATTGCAATATCATGCATGCCGACGGAGCCGGCACCAAATCATCACTGGCTTACCTGTACTGGAAAGAAACCGGTGATTTGTCTGTATGGAAAGGTATCGCACAGGATGCTTTGATTATGAACATCGATGACTTGTTGTGCGTAGGAGCAGTAGACAACATTCTGGTTTCTTCTACTATCGGACGAAACAAACTGCTTGTACCGGGAGAGGTAATTTCTGCCATTATCAATGGTACTGATGAGTTGTTGGCAGAACTTCGCGAAATGGGTGTAGGTGTATATGCTACCGGTGGTGAAACTGCCGATGTAGGCGACTTGGTTCGTACTATCATTGTAGACAGTACCGTGACTTGCCGTATGAAACGCAGTGATGTAATCGACAATGCCAACATCCGTCCGGGTGATGTAATTGTAGGTCTGGCTTCTTACGGACAGGCTACTTACGAAAAAGAATACAATGGTGGTATGGGAAGCAATGGTCTGACCAGTGCCCGTCACGATGTATTCAGCAAGTATTTGGCAGAGAAATATCCGGAAAGCTACGACAAGGCAGTACCTGAAGATTTGGTTTACAGTGGTAATTTGAAACTGACAGACAGTGTAGAAGGTTCTCCGCTGGACGCCGGTAAACTGGTACTTTCACCAACACGTACTTATGCACCGGTTGTGAAGAAGTTACTGGATGCACTTCGCCCGCAGATTCACGGTATGGTACATTGCTCTGGTGGTGCACAGACTAAAGTATTGCATTTCGTAGGCGATAACTGCCGTGTGATTAAAGACAACCTCTTCCCTGTTCCTCCTTTGTTCCGCACAATCAAAGAACAGAGTGGTACTGACTGGGACGAAATGTACAAAGTGTTCAACATGGGACATCGTCTGGAAGTTTACCTGTCACCGGAACATGCAGAACAGGTTATCGAAATCAGTAAATCGTTCAATATCGATGCACAGATTATAGGACGTATCGAAGAAAGCAACGGTACAAAAGAACTGATTATAAAGAGCGAATTCGGAGAATTCAAATACTAATAAAAATGATACAGGATGAGGCAACGCATCCTGTACCATTTTATCAAAACAGCAGCCAATAAGAAATATGAAATATTCTTTACTCATATTTACAGCACTTGCCCTTGCATTCGCTATTTGGCAAAATCGCGTTTACCAAAAAAGTATTATAGATAATCTAAGCAGACCTTATCGAAGATGCATAGCTATACTTATGTGGATAAGTTATATTGCTGCCGCATATTTTTTGATAAGTGAATTGATTCTTTATTGGAGCGAGCATGGGTTTAATTGGCGAGTTGTAATAAAAATCCTCGTCAGCGCAGGATGGATCACTATATTATATAGAAGTATTACATTGAAAAATACACTAGCAAAGAAACTGTGGAAATAAAGTGATATGGCAGAAAACAATACCATTTTAGAAAAGCTGGAAGGCTTGGTAGCCCGCTTCGAGGAAGTATCAACTTTGATTACAGACCCGAACGTAATTGGCGATCAGAAACGATACGTAAAACTGACCAAAGAATACAAGGAACTGGGAGACATCATGGCAGCCCGCAAAGAGTACCTGCAATGCCTGAACGGACTGGAAGAAGCCAAAATGATGATGTCTGAAAATGATCCGGAAATGAAAGAAATGGCTCGTGAAGAAGCTGCTGCCTGCGAAGCCCGTATTCCGGAATTGGAAGAGGAAATCAAATTATTATTGGTTCCTGCCGACCCACAAGACGACCGTAATGCAATTCTTGAAATCCGTGGCGGTACAGGAGGAGACGAAGCTGCAATCTTTGCCGGCGACTTGTTCCGTATGTATTCTAAATATTGCGAATCAAAAGGTTGGAAACTGGAAGTATCAAGTGCCAACGAAGGAGCAGCCGGTGGTTTCAAGGAAATCATCTGTTCTGTAACCGGAGACAAGGTATATGGAACTTTAAAATACGAATCGGGTGTACACCGTGTGCAGCGTGTACCCGCTACTGAAACACAAGGACGTGTGCATACCTCAGCTGCATCGGTTGCCGTACTTCCCGAAGCCGAACCTTTTGATGTAGAAATCAACGAAGGAGAAATCAAATGGGATACATTCCGAAGCGGTGGTGCAGGAGGACAGAACGTAAACAAGGTAGAATCTGGAGTTCGTCTGCGTTATAACTGGAAAAACCCGAATACCGGAGTGGTAGAGGAAATCCTTATTGAGTGTACCGAAACCCGAGACCAGCCGAAGAACAAGGAACGCGCCCTCTCACGTCTGCGTACCTTTATCTACGATAAGGAACATCAGAAATACATCGATGATATTGCTTCCAAGCGTAAAACAATGGTAAGCACTGGCGACCGTTCGGCCAAGATTCGTACATACAATTATCCACAAGGACGTATTACCGATCATCGTATCAACTATACCATTTATAATCTGGCTGCATTTATGGATGGAGATATTCAAGACTGTATCGACCATCTGATTGTAGCAGAAAATGCAGAACGTCTGAAAGAAAGTGAATTGTAAACAAATAAAAACAACCAGAATATGAATAAGCAAGAATTATTTGAGAACATCAAACGTAAACAGTCTTTCCTGTGTGTAGGATTGGATACCGATATAAAGAAAATCCCAGAACATTTACTGAAAGAAGAAGACCCTATCTTTGCTTTCAACAAAGCCATTATTGACGCTACAGCTCCTTACTGTATCGCTTATAAACCTAATTTGGCTTTCTACGAAAGTATGGGTGTAAAAGGATGGATTGCTTTCGAAAAAACAGTAGAGTATATCAAGACAAACTATCCGGATCAGTTTATCATTGCAGATGCCAAGCGTGGAGATATCGGTAATACTTCGGCCATGTATGCCCGCACATTCTTTGAAGAACTGAATATCGACTCTGTAACTGTAGCACCTTACATGGGCGAAGACAGCGTGACTCCATTCCTTACTTATGAAGGAAAATGGGTGATCCTGCTGGCATTGACATCAAACAAGGGTTCACACGATTTCCAGTTGACTGCAGATACAGAAGGAGAGCGTTTGTTTGAAAAAGTATTGCGTAAATCTCAGGAATGGGCAAACGATGAAAACATGATGTATGTAGTAGGCGCTACTCAAGGACGTATGTTCGAAGACATCCGTAAAATCGTCCCAAATCACTTCCTGCTGGTTCCCGGCATCGGAGCTCAAGGTGGTTCTTTGGAAGAAGTTTGCAAATACGGTATGACTAAAGAATGTGGTTTGATTGTGAACTCCAGCCGTGCCATCATCTATGCAGACAAAAGTGAAAACTTTGCTCAAGTTGCTGGAGAGGAAGCACATAAGGTACAACAGCAAATGGCAGAACAATTGAAGATTCATCAGATCTAATTCAATCATCTGATTTTACATCATAAAAAGGGATGAAATAGTTTTTAAAAGCTATTTCATCCCTTTTTTCTATCTAATATGAGCAAGAATTAAGTATAGGAAAGAGAAATAATTAGCATTTTGTACGGATATATAAAAAAAAAATACGTAATTTGCATAATTAACAATGTATATGTCCTTACCAAGACTGTACAAAGAAACTATTTTACACGTATATAAAGAACAAAAAAATTAAGTTATGGAGTTCTCAGCCAAACAGATTGCAGAATATATCCAAGGAGTTATAATAGGAGATGAAGAAGCAACTGTGCATACTTTCGCAAAAATTGAAGAAGGTATTCCAGGAGCACTGTCATTTCTTTCGAATCCCAAATATACACATCACATATACGACACAAAATCGTCTATTGTATTAGTTAACAAAGATTTCCAACCCGAACGCGATATACAGGCAACTCTGATTAAAGTTGACAATGCTTATGAAAGCCTTGCCAAACTGATGACTCTATACGAAATGAGTAAACCGAAAAAAAGCGGTATTGATCCTTTGGCTTCCGTTGCAGCCTCAGCTAAAATAGGTAAAAATGTATATATCGGAGCCTTTGCATGCATAGAGGAAGGGGCCGAAATTGGAGATAATGCTTACATTCACCCACATGTAACTGTAGGCTGTAATGCGAAAGTAGGAGAAAATACAATTTTATATCCTCAGGTAACTATTTATCACGACTGCCGTGTAGGAAACCAATGTATTATTCATGCAGGAGCGGTTATCGGAGCCGATGGTTTCGGCTTTGCTCCCAGTGCTGAAGGTTATGAAAAGATCCCTCAAATCGGTATTGCAATCATAGAAGATAACGTGGAAATAGGCGCCAATACTTGTATTGACCGTTCTACTATGGGAGCTACCATCGTACACAAAGGAGTAAAACTAGACAATTTGATTCAAGTAGCCCACAATGTAGAAGTAGGCAGCCATACAGTAATGGCTTCGCAAGTAGGTATTGCCGGTTCTACCAAAATAGGCGAATGGTGCATGTTTGGCGGACAAGTAGGAGTAGCCGGACATATACAGATAGGCGACCATGTGAATGTAGGAGCCCAATCCGGTATTCCAGGAAACACCAAGTCAGGCAGCAGTTTGATGGGATATCCTGCTATCGAGCCCAAACAGTTTGCACGTTCATCGGCTGTATTCAAGAAATTACCGGATATGTATAGCGAACTGGGACGCCTGCAAAGAGAAATAGAAGAACTAAAAAAACAACTTAATAAATAAGCCCATGTTGAAACAACAAACATTAAAAGGCAGTTTTTCACTGAATGGCAAAGGACTCCATACTGGAGTTAAACTGACTGTCACATTTAATCCTGCCCCAGAACATCACGGGTATAAAATTCAGCGAATTGATTTAGACGACCAGCCTATCATCGATGCTGTAGCTGAAAATGTAGTTGACACCACTCGCGGTACTGTTCTGGAAAAGAACGGAGTAAAAGTCAGTACCGTAGAACATGCACTGGCAGCTCTTTATGCAGCCGGTATAGATAACTGTCTGATTCAGGTAAACGGTCCGGAATTTCCAATTTTGGACGGTAGTGCCAAAGCATATGTAGAATGCATCAAACGTGTAGGAATAGAAGAACAAGCTGCTCCTAAAGATTTCTATATCATCAAATCGAAAATTGAGTTTAGAGACGAAGCTACCGGCTCTTCTATTATCGTTCTTCCAGACGATAAGTTCAGTGTAAACACACTGATTTCATACGACTCGAAGATTTTAACCAACCAGTATGCCACATTGGAAAATATGGCAGACTTCCCTGTTGAAATTGCTTCGGCACGTACATTTGTGTTCGTACGCGAAATAGAGCCGCTGTTGAATGCAGGTCTGATTAAAGGAGGTGACTTAGACAATGCAATCGTAATTTACGAAAAGCAAATGACTCAGGAAAACTTCGACAAGCTGGCTGATGTCATGGGAGTTCCTCACATGGATGCTGCCCAATTAGGATATATCAACCATATACCTTTGGTATGGCCTAACGAACCTGCACGCCACAAATTGCTGGACATTATCGGTGACTTAGCTTTAATCGGTAAACCTATCAAGGGACGCATCATCGCTACCCGCCCAGGACACACCATCAACAACAAGTTTGCACGTCAGATCCGCAAAGAAATTCGTCTGCACGAAATACAAGCTCCGGTATACAACTGTAATGAAGCACCAATCATGGATGTGAACCGCATCCGCGAACTGTTGCCTCACCGCTACCCGTTCCAGCTGGTAGACAAGGTAATTGCTATTGGAGCAAATCACATTGTGGGAGTAAAGAATGTAACTTCAAACGAACCGTTCTTCCAGGGACACTTCCCTCAGGAACCAGTCATGCCGGGAGTACTGCAGATAGAAGCAATGGCACAGGTAGGTGGACTGCTGGTTTTAAACTCACTGGATGACCCGGAAAAATACTCTACATACTTCCTTAAAATAGACAATGTAAAATTCCGTCAGAAGGTTGTTCCTGGAGATACACTGATTTTCCGTGTAGAACTGATGGCTCCAATCCGTCGTGGAGTTTCTACCATGAAAGGTTATGTATTCGTAGGCGAAAAAATTGTCTGCGAAGCTGAGTTCATGGCACAAATAGTAAAAAATAAATAATAAACGATTCACTCAGATATATGATAAGCCCGTTAGCATACATACACCCTGAAGCTCAAATCGGAGAAAACGTAGAGATTGGTCCTTTTGTTTTTATCGACAAAAATGTAGTCATTGGCGATAATAATATCATCATGCCCAATGCCAACATTATGTATGGTTCACGCATAGGAAACAATAACCGCATTTTCCCGGGAGCTGTCATAGGAGCTGTTCCTCAGGATTTAAAATTCCGTGGAGAAGAAACAACTGCAGAAATAGGAGACAACAATACAATTCGCGAAAATGTCACCATCAACCGTGGAACAGCAGCGAAAGGCAAAACTGTAGTAGGAAGCAATAATCTTCTGATGGAAGGAGTTCATGTAGCTCATGACACCATCGTAGGCAGCAACTGTATCATTGGAAACTCTACAAAAATGGCAGGTGAAGTCATTATCGACGACAATGCCATTGTAAGCGCCAATGTCTTAATGCACCAATTTTGCCGGGTAGGAGGATATGTCATGATCCAAGGCGGATGCCGCTTCAGCAAAGACATTCCCCCATATATCATTGCAGGAAGAGAACCCATTGCTTACAGTGGAATCAATATAATCGGATTACGCCGCAGAGGATTTTCAAATGAAGTGATTGAAAATATCCACAATGCATACCGCATTATTTACAACAGTGGAAAGAATGTAAGTGATGCATTGGTACAGATACGGGAAGAAATACCTTCTACTCCCGAAATAGAATATATCATTTCATTCATTGAAAATTCGGAAAGAGGAATTATCCGATAAAAAGATTTTTATATCTTTACTACATCAAACAAAGTAAAAAAGATGGTATATAAATTTAGAATCATATCCGATGAAGTTGATGATTTCTTAAGAGAAATCAAAATCGACTCTGATGCTTCATTTTACGAACTGCATGAAGCTATTCTGAAATGTACTGGTTATAAAGACGACCAGATGACTTCTTTCTTTGTCTGTGATGATGACTGGGAAAAACAAACAGAAATTACACTGGAAGACATGGGAGGAGGAAGTTCGGAAGAAGATACTTATATCATGCGTGAAACTCGTTTGAGCGAACTCCTGGAAGAAGAAAAGCAGAAAATGCTGTATGTATTCGATCCGCTGTCCGAACGTGTATTCTTTATCGAATTGTCCGAAATTATCACAGGAAAGGACTTGGATAAGGCTGTTTGCTCCAGAAAAGAAGGAATGCCTCCTGCACAGACAATCGACTTCGACCAGCAGATGAACACCAATGCTGCACTCGATTTGGATGAAAACTTCTACGGCGATCAGGAATTTGATATGGAAGATTTCGACCCGGAAGGTTTTGATATGGGAGGAGGAGGAAATCCTTACGACGAAGACAGATATTAAGAAACAACCGTCTTACCTATAAAGCCGGATATATTCATCTAATACATTCCGGCTTAATCAAGCGAATAGTCTTGTAAACACCTTTAGAGGATTTATTACAAGATTATTCGCTTTATTTGAATCAATTCCAATACCCTTTTTCAGATGAATAAACCTACTCTCATTGTAATTATCGGCCCTACAGGAATTGGAAAGACAGAACTCAGCCTTTCTATTGCCGAAGCATATCATACCTCCATCATTTCGGCAGACTCCCGTCAACTTTATGCTGATTTAAAGATTGGTACTGCCGCCCCTACTCCGGAACAATTGAAGCGCGTTCCCCACTATTTCGTCGGGACACTGAAACTGACCGACTATTACAGTGCAGCACAATATGAAACAGAAGTGCTGAAAACACTGGAACACCTTTTTCAAACCAATCCGGTAGTAGTAATGACCGGAGGTTCTATGATGTACGTAGATGCCGTATGCAAAGGAATAGACGACATTCCGACCGTAGACAAAGAGACACGTGAACTAATGATTCAGCGGTACGAAACCGAAGGACTGGAAAGGCTTTGTGCAGAATTGAAGCTGCTGGATCCGGAATACTACAACATCGTAGATTTAAAGAATCCCAAGCGAGTGATCCATGCCCTCGAAATATGTTATATGACCGGAAAGACATATACCTCCTTCCGTACACGTACCACAAAAGAACGTCCATTCCGCATCATAAAAATAGGATTGAAACGAGACAGAGAAGAACTGTACGAGCGAATCAATAAGCGCGTAGACATAATGATGGAAGAAGGGTTACTGGAAGAAGCGCGTAGCGTATACCCCTACCGACAATTAAATTCACTCAATACCGTAGGATACAAAGAATTATTCAACTATCTGGACGGACAATGGGAATTGCCCTTTGCTATCGAAAAAATAAAACAGAATTCGCGTATTTACTCGCGCAAACAGGTAACGTGGTTTAAAAGAGACGAAGAAATAACCTGGTTCCATCCCGATCAGCAAGAAGAAATTCTAAAATATATTTCAGAGTGTTTGAAAAAAGAATAAAACCCACCTTGATAACCATCACAAAAAAGGCTGCCCGGTTATTGTGAAAACAATAATCGGGCAGTTCTTTATACAGTAAGCCCTTATGCTAGCACACGGAGAATATAAATAACATAAAGAAACATTTTACAGCATATAAAATACATATCAACATAAATCTATCACATAAAACATCAAAAGAGATCAGTTCATTGGTATGGGGATGGCCAATGATTATCATGCTGCTGGGTACACATTTATTTTTAACGATAAAATTAAGATTTCCGCAACTGTATTTATTGAAGGCAATAAAACTATCCTTCAACAGTGATAAAAATGCAAGCGGAGACGTCAGCCAGTTTGGTGCATTGGCCACATCGCTGGCGGCTACCATAGGAACCGGCAATATCATTGGTGTAGCCACAGCTGTAGCTTTAGGCGGTCCGGGTGCCGTATTCTGGTGCTGGCTTACGGGAATACTGGGTATATCAACCAAATATGCCGAAGCTTTGATTGCCGTAAAATACAGAACGAAGAATGCTTCAGGAAAAATGATTGGAGGACCTATGTATGCCCTTGAAAAAGGATTGGGACTGAAATGGATGGGAATTATCTTTTGTATTTTTACATCTCTTGCAGCCTTTGGTATTGGCAATACGGTACAGGCCAATTCCATATCCCTGCTACTAAACGAATCGTACGGTATCTCTCCCCATCTAAGCGGAATTGCTGTAAAGAAAACCAGAAAATACCTGTGGAATAATAGATTGGACGAATATGCCGAAGATTAATACAAACTCAAAAGATTGCATATTATAACAATAAGAATAGCAAGAGTTTATTCTCACTCCACTCACTATAAAATAACATTCCTGCTACCAAAGATATAAATTTACGATTCTATTCGTTCATTCAAACCGACGACGTCGGCTGCACGTTCGTCAACGCTGGCTGCACAGCCGACAATGACGGCTATACAATCAACGACGGCAATTTATATCTATCAATGTCTGACTGGAATAAGACGATATAACATCTTACGTGTCATTACATGATAATTCAAGAACTTAACAATATAGCCGGTGATACAGGCAGCAATAACAGAACCCTCACGAACCCCTTCTATGCGCATTGTAAATGCTAAAGAAATAAGAACGGCCATGCACACCAACGACACATCTACGTAAACTTTTATATTCCCAAAATCTTTATGACAACGACGGGCTATGTATTTCACAAGTCCTTCTGCACTCATCATGGCCACTCTTGGCTTGATTTCCAATACAACTCCTACCGATTGAATCAAACAACCAACAAGCAATATTCCCATTGCCATTCCATAATTGGCAGGAACCAAATCCTGAATGAACCACATGTTCAAATCGATAAAAGCAGAGAATATAAATGAAAAAGGAATCTGCAACAAGATTTCTATTGTATCTTTTCGTGTACCATACCGCCCTTGAGTAAGCCATAGCTGAATAAGAATCATTATCAGATTCACAACAAAAGTCCAAGTTCCCAACGAAAAGGAAGTATTAATACTTAATACATAATTCATACTCGAGATAGGGGTCGTTCCAAGAGTAGAGTGAACAATTAGTGTGATTCCCAGTGCCAGAAAATATAAACCTACAATAAAAATTAAATATCTTTTCAAAAGACTTTCTTTCTCCATATCGCTATATAAATTTTCTCGCGCAAAATTACATTATTAAATCATAAACCAATCGGAAAAGATACAAAACCGATGGTATTTTGTTTTACTGAAGATAAAATTTTCCAAACTGTGGGTTGGAAGTATCTTTAAACACAGGTCTCCACCAAATAACAGAAGGATCAAGATTACGCACATCATCATGGTCGAGGAATCCTAAATTGAAATAGAAACTGTCTTTTATTCCGTATCCTGCTTTAGGTATAAAAACTGTAACGACTCCATCCTGTTCTGTCTGCTTGATACCGGTAGAACGATAGTCTTCCGTATAAACACAATCGCCTGCTACCACCAATCGGGTATATCTATTTGCAGTTTTACCCGAAATCAGTTCTATAAATATTTTGTCCTGTACTTCCTGCGGAGTAGACAAACTATTAACCACATCGTCTGTCAGTTTATATTTCACTATAATATGTTTTTTATCCTGTGAAACAGAAAAGTCAAAGCTTCCGTCTTCTACTCCGCTCCAGTCCCAGTCTTCGTCTACATAATAAGGATAAGCATTTACCCAATTTTCCCGTGTACTACAGATATGTTTTTTCTCAATTAAGCATTTCTTTGTGAAATCTGTAGATACTCCTTCTTTCCCAGACTGTATTCTCAAATTAAAGAATATCGGTGAGCAGTCAACCAGATCAAGTCCATAAGGATTGTACAAAGTCTGCACTATACGATTATTTCCTTTACTTACTTCTTTGACAATAGTATCGTTTGCAAACTGCAACGAATCAGAGGACTCAAAAAGCAATTCCAGTTTTAAAGGTGCTTCGGTATTGCAGAAAGCATCAATGTTTACAGACACCGAATCTTCGCAACCGGTTTCAAGAAAAACAGGGTGTACATTTACCCATCCATCACTTCGCAATGCTGAGACTGTTTCCTCATTCTGTTCGTTTACAATACTATCCGATATGATACCGTCGTACAGCACATTCGAAACAACAGGTCCATCATCGGTTACTGTAACGAAGAAAAAATGATGAAATTCTCCGAGCTTATTGCTACGCAGACTATTTCCTCCTCCCGAAGTTGCTACAATATAATGGCCTATACTTCAACGGTATTTTTCAGATAATAATGTTCGTGTCCTGAAAATACAACTACATTCTTGCGGTCTTTCAAAACCTTTTTCAGTTTCATATACCCATTGGCACGATTTTCTTTCCACAAAGGTCTATGCATGAATATATAAACCCACTTATCTCTCGGAAGGTTTTCCAGTGACTTTTCAAAATAAGCGATTTGCTCTGCAGAAAGATCTCCATTTTCTTCCGTATTAAGCAACCAAAACAAATGACCGTCTACGTACATGTACTTATACATATACCCCCAACGCTTCAGCCACTCTTGAACCATAATGTCATTGGTACAATCGTGATTTCCGGGTACTGAATAAAAAGGAGCTTTTATCTGGCTTTTTATGCCTTCAAACTCATCCCACATTTCATTGAGATATTGCACATCGGTTGTATATCCTTCTATCACATCACCGATACTAATCATAAAATCGGGCGATAATGTCTGTGCCAGTTTCAGTGTTTGCTCGAAAATTCCTTTTTGTTCACCTCCCGTTCTATCAGCTATAACGGCAAATCTTATTGTCGGCTTATAATTTTGTGCACAAATACAACTCACAGCAAGAAGCATAAAAAAACAGACTTGCCAGTTTCTTGAATGTGTTGTTCATTTTGCTTGTTTTTAATTTGTGCAAAAATAAAGATGTAATGAATAGTAATGCAATCAGAACGAGTCTATTGCAAAACTTAAATTAGTAAGGTTATACGCTTTCAAAGGATAAAGTTATAGAGATTTATCTGTTGATAAATAATTTCCGAATGAAATTTATTTACCAGCAGATAATATATGCTTAACAGCAAAGTATATATGACAATATGAAGACAACATTACAATTCAGAGAAAAATTTCTTCCCCTTTAGCTTCGACTGCCATAAAATACTGAACATACGGCGCTCTGGGATATTCTTTACGACAGTCTTATTCAAGTTTTCACAACGATCTGCTTCAAACTGAGGACGCATCTTCATGAAATCTTTTCTGGCCTGCATCACTGCTTTTGCATTTTTCCAGTCTCTTTTCAACAGGAAAAATATCATTGCCAAATAATCCAAGCACATACGAACGCGCATCACCGAATCCAGTTCGGATACAGGAAGATTCTTATAGAGCATCAGCAGATTATTGCGAAAATTAAGATAAGTTTTACGCGGATTTTCTTTCTCTAAGGTAGCTCCACCTACATGGTATACCGTACTGGATGGAATACAGAAAATCTGATACCCCCGACTACGTAAACGCCAGCATAAATCTATTTCTTCCATATGGGCAAAGAAACGTCCGTCAAGCCCTCCTACTTCACGATAAACAGATAAACGGATAAACAAAGCTGCACCAGTAGCCCAGAAAACAGGAGAAACCGAATCATACTGTCCTCTATCCTCTTCTACTTTATCGAAAATACGGCCACGACAAAACGGGTATCCATATTTATCGAGAAATCCTCCCGAAGCACCTGCATATTCAAACTTTTTCTTTTCTCTGAAACTCAAAATCTTAGGTTGACAGGCTGCTACATCAGGGTGTGCATCAAGATAGTTTACAAGAGGAGATAGCCAATCTGGAGTTACTTCCACATCACTGTTTAAAAGTACTGCATAGCAGGCTTCTATCTGCGACAAAGCTTTATTATATCCATCGGCAAAACCATAATTGCGGTCCAAACGAATAAGACGTACGCTAGAGAATTCTTCTTCTATCACACGACATGAATCATCGGTGGAAGCATTATCAGCCACATAAATCTCCACTCCTTCTGCTTGAGAACCACTTATCACAGAAGGCAAAAAACGACGGAGCATTTCTGCTCCATTCCAATTTAATATGACTACTGCAACTTTTGTCATAGGATTGTTCCCTTCAAAGATGTTCCATCTTCATTGAATTCGCCCAAACGAACACGAACGAGACGATTGTCCAACGCATCATCGTGTTCCAGCTCTACTCTGATATAATTATCTGTAAAGCCATGCATTGGAGCCCCGGCTTTCGATTTTTCCATCAACACTGTAGCTTCACGACCAATATGACGGGCATAAAAAGCATGAGTCTTTTCTTCCGACAAGGACAAAAGACGCTGGCTACGTGCATGCTTATCTTCCGGAGATACCACATAGTCTATCTTCAAAGCCTGTGTTCCAGGA
Organism: Phocaeicola sp. HCN-40430; assembly: GCF_037890285.1. Classification (NCBI taxonomy): domain Bacteria; kingdom Pseudomonadati; phylum Bacteroidota; class Bacteroidia; order Bacteroidales; family Bacteroidaceae; genus Phocaeicola; species Phocaeicola sp. HCN-40430. Next base: position 124,745 of record NZ_JBBKBS010000001.1, on the reverse strand, counting down.
CGCTCCGAATAGCTAAACACATGCAACTGAGTGACATCCAATCCTTTTATAAATTCATAGGCCTGTTCAAAATATTCAGGAAGTTCACCTCTTGTTCCTACGATGACATCTACTCCAATAAAAGCATCCGGCATCAGCGACTTGATTTTTGCTATCTTCGACGCAAACAAAGCTGTATCGTAACGACGGCGCATCAATTTCAAGACTTCGTCCGACCCAGACTGCAAAGGAATATGGAAATGTGGCATAAAACGACGGGAACGCGATACATATTCAATAATTTCATCCGTCAGCAAGTTAGGCTCAATGGACGAAATACGATAACGTTCAATTCCTTCTACCTCATCCAATGCTTTCACCAAATCGAAGAAAGTCTCTCCTGTAGATTTTCCAAAATCACCAATATTGACACCAGTCAATACAATTTCCTTTCCTCCTTCGGCTGCTACCTGACGAGCCTGTTCTACCAAATCTGCAATTTTACCATTGCGGCTTCTTCCACGCGCAAAAGGAATTGTACAATACGAACAGAAGTAATCACAACCATCTTGTACTTTCAGGAAATAACGTGTACGGTCTCCTCTTGAACAGGAAGGTGCAAAAGTACGAATATCTTTGGTAGCTGTAGTCACAGCTGTTCCATGTTCATGCTTAGTCAAATCGCCAAGATAATCCATTAAATTACCTTTCTGTTCTGCTCCCAACACCAGATCCACACCTTCTATATCGGCTACTTGTCCTGGTTTCAATTGTGCATAGCAACCAGTTACCACCACAAAAGCATTGGGGTGTTCCTTTGTCAGGCGGTGAATAGCCTGGCGACATTTCTTATCAGCCATCTCCGTCACCGAACAAGTATTGATTACGCAAATATCTGCTTTCTCTCCTTTACGTACGGTACGTACTCCGGCTTCTTTTAAAGCTTTTCCGATAGAAGATGTTTCAGCAAAATTCAATTTGCAGCCTAAAGTATAATAGACTGCTTTTTTATCCTGAAATATAGTTGTATCAATCATTTTTTTAAACTCCGTTATAGATATACATTGAGTATACAAAGTTACTCATTATTCTTTGAACAGAAGCCCCCAAAGTGGGGTTACAACATAAAAACATATTTTAAAACATATTTTTTTGAAAAAAAGTTGCATGTTGGAGAACAACGTATCAGAAAAGTCTATATCTTTGCATCGTTTTAAGAAAACAACTAAGTATTACAGATTAAAAAGCAAAGAAAATGAAAAAATTAGTATTCTTGTTCGTAGCATTCGTTGCTGTATCTTTCGCATCTTGCGGTGGTAACCAGAAAGCAAACTCTGAAGCAGCTGATTCTTCAGCAGTTGTAGTAGAAGAAACTGTAGTAGCTGACACAGTTGCTGCTGTTGCTGACACTGTTGCTACTGACTCAGTAGTTGCTGAATAATTTACGAACAGTAGAGAGAATTGAAAGTCTGAGTGCTTAGCACACAGACTTTTTTTTATGTCCATACGTAGGCTCCTAACAGTTTTCTCTTTATTTTTCTTTCTCCAATATTCATTTCCAATAGATTTTACTTTACTTGAAAAACTGTTTTCAAGAATTTCTTTTTCTACCAGACTGAAATTTTCATCGTTTCGTATACAGCCATAAAATGGTTATGCGAAAATTCTAGATACTACCAAAGAAGTCTGGATTATCTACTTTTTCTCTTTGAATACATAGCTTATTTTTTCAAGATACAACTATATATAAAAAAAGAACCCCGAACAGATTACTCTATTCGGGGCTTTTATCAAGTATTTACAGATAGCAAAATTAAGCTTCTTCTGCAACAACTTCGAAAGGAATTTCTACAGAAACTTCCTTGTGAAGTTTAACAACTGCTTTGTACTGACCAACTTCTTTCACAGCTTCTTTTACAACGATAATCTTACGATCGATGTTGTGACCCAATTTAGCCAGTTCTTCAGCAATCTGAATGTTACCTACAGAACCGTAGATAGCACCAGTAGCGCTAACTTTAGTAGCAATTTTCAAAGAAACATCTTTCAATGATTCAGCTACAGCTTCAGCATCTTTCTTAATCTTTTCCAGTTTGTGAGCACGCTGTTTCAATTCTTCAGCCAACATTTTCTTTGCAGCTGGAGAAGCGATTACAGCTTTGCCAGTCGGAATAAGATAGTTACGACCATAACCTGATTTAACGGTTACAATATCATTCTTGTAGCCCAAGTTAACTACGTCTTCTTTCAAAATCAATTCCATATTCTTACTCCTCCTTTATTATTTCATCATATCAGTTACGAAAGGCAGCAAAGCCAAATGACGAGCTCTCTTCACAGCCTGTGCAATACGGCGCTGGAACTTCAATGAAGTACCTGTGATACGGCGTGGAAGGATTTTACCCTGTTCGTTCAAGAATTTCTTCAAGAATTCAGGATCTTTGTAGTCGATATACTTAATACCACTCTTTTTGAAACGGCAGTATTTTTTCTTCTTAACGTCTACTGAAGGCGGAGTTAAATATCTGATTTCTGATTGTTGCTGTGCCATGATTAGTTTTCCTCCTTTTTAGTTGATTTAACATTTCTTCTCTTAGCAGCATATTCTGCAGCGTATTTATCCATCTTGAATGTCAAGAAACGGATAACACGTTCGTCACGACGGTAGTTTACTTCCAATTTTTCGATTACCGACGGTTCTGCTTTAAATTCAATCAGCTGATAAAAACCAGTAGATTTCTTCTGAATTGGGTAAGCCAATTTCTTCAATCCCCAGTTTTCTTCGTTGATGATCTCCGCACCTTCCTGAGTCAGGATAGCTTTGAACTTCTCTACCGCTTCCTTCATCTGAACATCAGACAAAACGGGAGTTAAAATGAAAACGGTTTCGTATTGATTCATACTATTCGTTAATTAAATTATTAATAAATAAATTTTTCAATTGCGGTGCAAAGGTAGAACTTTTTTCTCTTATATACAACACCTTATTGCTTTTTATCCAAAATTAATATCTGTCTACAAGCATCTTTTTTCATGTTTTTTATCCACAACCATATTATATCAAGTAAAATCCTCCAATAAAAAGGTCAAAAGAGGGCTAAGAAGCTATATATAAGAGAGCTTAAATTTTCATTTTACTCTTCTATATTTCATAAAACTGTCGTATCTTTGCATAGTTGCTTAAACAATAATTAGATGATAGAACAATTTAATTTTGATATTCAACTTATTTTTGCCATTCTAAACGGAAAAGTATCTGCGGCAATCAACAGAAAACTAAGCCGTAATTTTCGTCAAAACGGAATGGATATTACCCCCGAACAATGGACAGTACTGCTTTTCTTATGGGAAAAGGATGGAGTAACACAACAGGAGTTATGCAATGCAACGTTTAAAGACAAGCCTAGCATGACTCGACTGATAGACAACATGGAAAAACAGCATCTCGTAGTACGCATCTCGGATAAAAAGGACCGGCGTACCAACTTGATACATCTTACCAAAACTGGAAAAGAGCTGGAAGACATGGCACGCTTCATTGCAAACAAAACTCTGAAAGAGGCATTACACGGTCTGACATTGGAAGAATTACGTATCAGCCAGGACGTCTTGAGGAAAATATTTACAAATACAAAAGATTAAGTTACAATTATCTGTAACCTGCGAAAGATATTTGATTTTGACCTCATTTTTTCTTTAAAATAATTTTCTTGATACAAGAATTATGCTTTTCTTTGTAACCAAGAATAATAAACCATTAAAACAGAAGACACACATGAAAAGCTTATTAAAGAACTTAGGAGTGATATTGGTCATCATTGGTGCTGTGATTCTGATTGCTTCTTATGCAACCGGTAATGTGAACAACAACACTATTTTGGGAGGCTCTTTGGCACTCACTATTATCGGACTTATTACTTATATCATTTGCAACAAACGTATTGTTGACTGATATTTCTTCAAAATCAAAAGAAATAAAAAAGCCTGAATCAACCAAGTTGATTCAGGCTTTTTTATATTTCATCGTTCATCTCTTATTCCTGTTCCGGAGTAATCAGTTTATATCCCTTTCCATGAATATTGATAATCTCAATTGAATCATCTTCTTTCAGGTGTTTGCGCAATTTGGTAATGTATACGTCCATACTTCTTGCATTGAAGTAGTTATCGTCAATCCAAATTGTTTTCAAAGCAAAATCACGCTGCAGAATTTCATTGGCATGAGCACAAAGCAAACCTAACAACTCTGATTCTTTTGTAGTCAATTTGGTCTGCTTTCCATCAATTGCCAAAATCTGCTTCTGTGTATCAAAAGTAAAACGACCAATCTTATAAATATTACTTTCCTTATTACGTTTACCACGTACACGACGCAAAATTGCCTCAATACGGAAAGTCAATTCCTCCATACTGAAAGGCTTGGTAATATAATCATCTGCTCCAATCTTAAAACCTTCCAATATATCTTCTTTCAGTGTCTTTGCGGTCAGGAAAATAATAGGAATTTCTGCATTTGCCTGACGAATTTCCTGTGCCAAAGTAAATCCATCCTTCTTAGGCATCATTACATCCAACACACACAAGTCATACTTATTTTTCAAAAAAGCTTTGTAGCCAGCGTCACCGTCCGGACAAAGTTCTGCTGAGTAGCCCTTTGCCTGCAAGTATTCTCTTAAAAGCATGCCAAGATTCTCATCATCTTCGCACAATAAAATACGCAATTTTTCGTCCATATTATTCGTCTTTAAATAAAGGTAATACAATAATAAATTTAGTTCCTACATTCAGTTCACTTTCAGCACGTATTGTTCCCTTATGATCGGTTATGATTTTCTTCACATAGGCCAGCCCTAAGCCAAAACCTTTCACATCATGTAAGTTGCCGGTATGAACCCGATAGAACTTTTCAAATATCTTCTTTAAATTTTCTTTCTTAATACCAATACCATTATCCTCTATAGAGATATGCAATTTGCCAGATTCATTCCATGTCCGAACCTTAAGATGTATATTCACATCTGCTTTCTTATATTTCAAAGCATTATCCAACAAATTGAATATCACATTTGTAAAATGCATTTCATCTACAAAGATAAATGGATCATCTGCATCCAGCGCCACATCTAAAGTTCCATTACAGTTCTCTACTTTCAGTCGGAAGGTATTAGTAACACCGTAAATCAGTTCATTGGCGTCTACTTCCTTCTTTTTCAAAGTCGCCTTCTGGCGTTCAAACATAGACATCTGCAATACCTTTTCAACCTGGAAACGCAAGCGCTTTGTTTCATCATTAATAACACCCGATATATGCTTAAACATAGCAGGTGACTTACCTACAGCAGGATCGTTCAACATCTGCGCAGCCAGTGATATGGTAGATATCGGAGTCTTAAACTCATGCGTCATGTTATTAATGAAATCATTCTTTATCTCTGTCAGTTTCTTCTGCCGGAAAATGATATAAATGGTAAAGATAAAGGTCACCAGCAATACCAAGGTAAAGATAAGAGAGGGAATCATAAATCTTACCGAACTGAAGATATAGCTATTGATAGTAGGGAAGAACACATTTACAAATCCCATTTTTGCTGGAGGATCTTTCTCAAAGAGCAGACGCGAATAGATTTTCTCATTATCGTACACATAGTCAGAACAACGGTACACCTCTTTACCATTACGGTCAGTCACAGAAAAATGATAAGGAATATCTATTCCATTGTTTAACAGCTCTGCTTTCAGAAAATGATTCAACTGATTAAAATTCACACGTTCTCTTAAAGGCTTATCACTTGCTGTATAAAGAATGTTATAAACTACCTCATCAAGCAAAGCACGCTGATAAATATAACGCTCCTTTAAGATTTCCTGCAATGCACGAGAAGTTTGAGGAATATTCTTTCCTGTTGAAATTACCACTTTAGGAACACTGGAAGGACGATTGGTAATCGCTTTCAATTCAAAAGTAGAATACATAGTCGTACCATCAGGAGCTGTAATCTTATAACGATGCTGCTCTACTAAATTATCTGTCTGATCCAACACTCGTCCTACAGGCGATAACTGTCCGGCACGTCCGGTAGCTGCAATATCTTTTTCAAGATACTTCTTTGTTTCTACCAACTCTAAATTATGAACAGCCTGAGCAAGACTTCGTCCTACATTCTCTTCGAACTGTTCCTTGCGCATCTTGACCATCTCTTCGATATAGCTTACCTGCAAATAAAGCAAACTAAGAAAAGAAAGGCCCATCACAATACCTAATATCCAAATAGTTGACTTTTTCATAGGGGCAAATTTAACAGCCTAACTATTACAAAATATTCAGCTTAACATGTTTTAAACCAGAATTTCTTTTATATTAACAGAATTCATCATTCAAGTTATCTTTTTCTACACTACAAACTGGTTTTCGACTCCTATTAATGCAAAAATAATAAAACTTTAAATTAACAACAAATAAAACTACCTAATTGTTTAAGTTTAGTTAAATAAAAACAACAACTTGAGAATTACGCGTCCTCTTTTTCCTGTTCTTCGAATTCTTTCATCAACTTATTCTGTACATCAGTTGGTACCAATTCGTAACTAGCAAACTTCATAATAAACGAAGCACGACCACCTGTCAGTGAACTCAACGCTGTAGAATAATTCGACATTTCTTTCAAAGGTACTTTTGCAGCCAGTTTTTCATATCCTTTTTCACTGCTCATACCCATAATCATACCTCTACGTCCTTGCATATCGCTCATTACATCACCTAATTTATCGCTTGGAACAAAGACTTCTACATCATAGATAGGTTCAAGAATCTTCGGACCGGCATTTTTAAAGGCTTCACTAAAAGCATGACGTCCGGCAAGCATAAATGAAATTTCATTTGAATCTACCGGATGCATCTTTCCGTCATAAACAATGACACGTACATCGCGTGCATAAGAACCAGTCAACGGACCTTGTTCCATACGACTCATAATACCTTTCAAAATAGCAGGCATAAAACGAGCATCAATTGCTCCACCTACTACACTATTCACAAACACCAGTTTACCACCCCATTCCAAATCGATGGTTTCAGTTCCTTTCACATTCATCTTGAATTCCTGTCCGTTGAACTTATAAAGTTCGGGGGCAGGCATACCTTCATAATATGGTTCTACAATCAGATGAACTTCACCAAACTGTCCTGCACCACCCGACTGTTTCTTATGACGATAATCAGCACGTGCAGATTTAGTAATTGTTTCACGATATGGAATCTTAGGTTCAAAGAATTGTACCTGAAGTTTTTCATTATTTTCCAAACGCCATTTCAAAGTACGTAAATGGAACTCACCCTGACCATGCACTAAAATCTGCTTCAACTCTTTAGACTGCTCTACTACCCATGTCGGATCTTCTTCACGCATACGATTTAAAACAGCCATCATCTTTTCTGTATCAGCTTCATTTACCGGTTTGATAGCACGTGTATATTTAGGATTCGGATATTTAATAAAGTTAAAGCGATTCTCACAATCCTTTCCGTTTAGGGTATTTCCTGTTTTCACATCTTTCAGTTTCACAGTACATCCAATGTCTCCAGCCCGTAATTCGTCTACCTTTTCACGGTTAGCACCTGCACATACATACAACTGAGCCATACGTTCTTTCGAGCCTCTATCCGCATTACTCAAATCATCACCCTCACGCACAACACCACTCATTACTTTAAAGTACTGCACATCACCAATATGAGGTTCTACTGCAGTCTTAAAGAAATACAAAGAAGTTGGAGCATCAACTTTAGGTTCTACTGGTACTCCACGAGTATTGTGTACTGTAGGCATTTCATCTACAAACGGCACCACATTACCAAGGAATTCCATCAGTCGGCGTACACCCATATCTTTACCGGCACATACGCAGAATACAGGGAACATACCTCTTGCCGCCAATCCTTTGCGGATACCTTCACGCATTTCATCTTCGGTCAAAGACTCTGATTCGAAGAATTTTTCCATTAATGTTTCATCGTGTTCGGCAGCAGCTTCTACCAATGCTTTATGCCATTCCATCGCCTTTTCCATTTCCTCTTCGGGAACCGGTTCGATGGTTGGAGCTCCTCCTTCAGGACCCCAAGAATATTTTTTCATTAAAAGTACATCAATCAACGAATTGAAGTCGGGTCCTGTACTTAACGGATACTGAACCGGAACTACTTTAGAGCCATAATTCTCTTTCAACTGTTCCAATACACGGTCAAAATCACATTTTTCATTATCAAGCTGGTTTACCAGGAAGATTACCGGTTTACCCAGTTTTTCCGTATAGCGGAAGTGATTCTGCGTTCCAACTTCGGGACCATACTGACCATTCAACAAAAGAATTGCAGTATCAGTTACATTCAATGCTGTAATAGCAGCTCCTACAAAGTCGTCACTTCCCGGACAGTCGATGATATTCAGCTTTTTACCATTCCACTCTACATGATAGACAGTAGAAAACACCGAGTAGCCATACTCTTGTTCTACTGGAAAATAATCGCTCACTGTGTTTTTGGCAGTAATTCTGCCACGACGTTTTATAATACCACTCTCATAGAGCAAAGCTTCTGTGAGGGTGGTTTTACCTGAGCCATCATTGCCAAGGAGGGCAATGTTTTTAATTTCGCTGGTCTGATATACTTTCATGGTATTTCAAGATTTAATTAGTAAACAAAAGGATATGCTTTTCATATCTCTTAAAGTGATGCGCAAATTAGAAAAATAGAATCAGAAAAACAACAATTCAATTCATGTTACTAAACTATGTTATTAGACACACATATATATTTATAGTACTTTCACCCTCATACTTCTTTTCATAAGACAAGAAGCTGCCTGGTATAAATCAAACTTGAAAACTATGTTTTCGTTTGTCTCGATTCTTGCCTTTAGCTATCTTTGTCGAAGAAATAAAATCCACAATTATGGCAGGTATTTATCTTCACATTCCGTTTTGTAAGAAACGATGCATCTATTGTGATTTCTTTTCTTCAACAAAAAGTGAAAAGAAAACAGCTTATATTGATGCACTGTGTCAGGAATTGGAATTACGACGTGATTATCTCGACGAAGAAAGAATAGAAACCATTTATTTCGGAGGAGGAACTCCATCACAACTTGCCAAAGAGGATTTTGAACGTATTTTTTCATCCTTATATAAAATATATCCTATCAGTCCAGAAGCAGAAATTACATTGGAAGCTAATCCTGATGATTTAAGTCCGGAATACATACACATGTTGCGTACCTTGCCTTTCAACCGGCTTAGCATGGGGATACAGACATTCAACGAAAATACACTGAAACTGCTTCAACGACGTCATACGGCTCAGCAGGCCATTGAGGCCTTCACTCGGTGCCGGGAAGCCGGTTTCCACAATATCAGTATTGACCTGATGTATGGTCTTCCAGGAGAAACCATGGCAAGTTGGGAGAAAGACCTGCAACAGGCTCTTGAAATGAAACCCGAACATATTTCAGCCTATCATCTGATTTACGAAGAAGGTACCCCTTTGTGGAAACTGCGACAACAACATCAAGTAGAAGAGGTAGAAGAAGATCTCAGCGTTTCTCTCTTTACCACACTCATACACCGACTGAAAGAACATGGATACCAGCATTATGAAATCTCCAATTTTAGCCTTCCCGGCTTCCATTCACGTCACAACTCCAGTTACTGGACGGGAAAAAAGTATTTAGGATGTGGCGCCTCTTCCCATTCCTATAATGGCCATTCCCGCCAATGGAACGTAGCTTCTATTGAGAAATACATTCAAGGTATTGAACAAAAAAAACCGGAGTACGAGATAGAAGAACTCGATCTGTACACCCGGTATAATGATTTTGTGATTACTACCATCCGCACCTCTTGGGGAATGCCCCTATCCAAGTTAAAGTCCGATTTCGGTGATTCTCTCTACCAATACTGCTTGCGGATGGCTCAGCCTCACTTAAAACAAGGGAAGTTAGAGATAACCAATCATGTCCTGCGCCTGACCGAATCGGGTATCTTTGTATCCGACGGAATCATGAGTGATATGCTTTGGGTAGAAGACTAGCGTTTTCGGTAATACTTCACCCAATCCACCCACATCTCTACCGGAAGATCTTTCGGGTCGACCTGTCCTACCCACGAGCCTCCAAGTTGCATATCAATCAGCAGATAGTAAGGACAATAGAAGGGAAACTGTCCAGGTTCATCAGTTTCAATACGAGGATAAGTAAAAGTATGACTACCGTTGACTGCAAAGACCAAACTATCTGGATAAATATCTACAGAATAAATATTATAATCCTGAGGATTGATGGCATGTGTTCCAAAATGAGGTGGAATGGTATCGTTACCATTTCCTTTCAGCGTATAAGAAGAATGTACGGTCTGGTAAGCAATTGTATCATAATTCAAACGTTCCATTATATCAATTTCTCCTCCATCAGGCCATTTGATATTTTCAGGAAGCATCCATATCGCCGGCCAGACTCCACGTCCCGCCTGTAACTTGGCTCTTATTTCCATTCTTCCACCTGTAAACATTTGTTTTCCTTGTGTATAAAGTCCTCCGGTGAGATATTGAGCCGTATCATTCTTTTGAGTATAATTCACAATACCCCTCAAGACCAGATTACCGTCACGCAAAGCATAGCATGAATCAAAATCAGACATATAATTATCCCAGTCGGATGTTCCCCGAGGTATTTTGCTCCAGCACGTTGTATCAATTACCTCTCCGTCAAACTCATCCGACCATACCAACTCCCATTCATTCGTGTTTTTCGTACAAGCAGTAAGCATGCAAAGTAAAGCTGCTACCGATAAAAGTGTCTTTCTCATATAGTATTTGTTTCTTGATAAAATGATGGCAAATGTAACAAAAAGAAATACCCCATCAAACAAAGATTTCTGTCTGATGGGGCTATATCACTCAAAAAAATTATTCTTACTTAGCCAGGCTGTACACAATATCCATAATCTGTTTACCCAACTCATCGGCCGCCTCCATAGTAGCAGCTTCCGAATAGACACGGATAATAGGCTCTGTATTACTCTTACGCAAATGTACCCATTTATCCGGAAAATCAATCTTCACACCATCAATATCGTTTATCTCTTCATTTTTGTAGAGTTCTTTCACTTTTGCAAGGATAGCATCTACATCTGTTTCCGGTGTCAGATCGATACGGTTCTTAGCAATAAAATAGTTAGGATATCCGGCACGCAATTCACTCACCTTCTTGCCTTCATGTGCCAGATGACTAAGGAAAAGAGCAATACCTACCAAAGCATCACGTCCGTAGTGAGATTCAGGATAAATTACACCACCATTTCCTTCACCTCCAATTACAGCATGAGTATCTTTCATCTTGGTCACTACATTTACCTCACCTACTGCCGACGCATTATATTCAGCACCGTATTTACGGGTCACATCGCGTAAAGCACGAGTAGAACTCAAGTTAGATACAGTATTACCTGGAGTATGTTTCAATACATAATCAGCCACAGTAACCAATGTATATTCCTCGCCATACATTGTTCCGTCTTCGCAAATCATAGCCAGACGGTCAACATCCGGGTCTACCACAAAAGCCACATCAGCCTTTCCTCCCTTCATCAGGTTCATGATATCACCCAAGTTCTTTTCAAGAGGTTCCGGATTATGCTGAAAATCACCGGTCGGTTCACAATACAATTTTTCTACATGCTGTACTCCCAGGCGCTCCAACAACTGAGGAAGAATAATTCCTCCCACCGAATTCACACAATCGATAGCGACACGGAAATCAGCCTTGCGGATAGCTTCCACATCCACTAACTTCAAAGCCAATACACTATCAATATGTTTCTGATTATATGTATTATCTTCAGTATACTTGCCAATATGATCAATATCCGCAAAATCAAATGCTTCGGCTTCTGCAATGCGCAACACTTCATTTCCTTCTTCAGCATTCAGGAATTCTCCATGCTCATTCAGCAGTTTCAATGCATTCCATTGTTTCGGATTATGGCTGGCAGTAAGAATGATACCACCGCAAGCACCTTCCATTGTTACAGCGAGCTCTGTGGTCGGTGTAGAAGCCAGACCGATGTTTACCACATCAAATCCCATCCCCATCAAAGTTCCACATACTACGTTCTTCACCATCTCTCCAGAGATACGTGCATCACGTCCAACTACAATCTTATTACTTTTTACAGTAGTTGTTTTACGAATCAGCGTAGCATAAGCCGAAGTAAACTTTACAATATCAAGCGGATTCAGTCCTTCTCCGGCTTTTCCCCCGATGGTTCCGCGAATACCGGAAATAGATTTAATCAGTGTCATGACAATTATTTTCCTAAATTATAAGTAATTTCATAGAAACAAGGATACACATACTTGGAAGCTGTAGAGGAGCCCTGACCATGAGGAACAATCAGACGTACTCTTGTAACCTGTTCACTTGAGGTAGTTCGGAAAGGCTTCACATACTTCAACGGAATCAGCCATCCGGTAGGAACCGCAGTACTGCCATACTGATTATACATCAGCGAGCGTCCCTGAAAAGTAGCCGAATAAGAAGTACCGTCTATTGTAACCTTAAATTCCTCATCATAGATATAATAGTCGGGGTTAAGAACTCCCATATTAGCCAGTAAAGTATCACCCACAACCATGCCCAAATCAGAACGTTCCTGCATAGCAACCTCCACAAAGCGAGAAAGTATTTCCTGTGAGCCATCTCCCAGTACCTTTCCTTTATATTCGCCTGCATGTTCTCCTTCGGTATACTTCGGACCTTTCTGAATAATATTCATGTATACACCGCTTTCTTCAAACAGAACATACTGGTTTTCTGTTGTCATTGTATCCTGCGCATAGAAGTCTTTTTCGCTGATTACATTAATGTTGTTACGGCTAATCCATGCATTAATAGCATCTGCTTCTTCTTCTTTCATCTCCGCATACGTTTTGCCATTGTTACAACTCTGTAAACAAAAAGCCAACGCACATACTATGGTAAATACAAAATTTATCTTTTTCATTTTTATTCGTTTTATCACGACAAAAGTAATAAAATGGTTAATATACACCTTCCTTTTTTATCGTATTATGAATTATTTAACGTTCAAGGGAGATTTCTTTCATTCGTTTTTCAACAACAAATCCTCATATTTTACCAAAGCCTGCTTAAACAGCCCTATAGCTTCTTCCATCGTGCCATAAAACTCTCCGCCCGAGGCATTCAGATGTCCGCCTCCATTGAAGAACTCTGCCGCAACCTTGTTGCAAGGGAAATTACCTACAGAACGAAGTGAAACTTTAATCATATTCTTCTCTGTATCTTCACGCAGGAATACAGAGAAACAAATTCCTTTCATCTGCAAGGGAATATTGACAAAACCTTCTGTATCTCCTTTTACATACTGGAACTTACCTTGTTCTTCACGGGTAAGCCAAATCAGTGAAGAGCGGAATTGAGGGAATACTTCCATTTTATCGTACAGCACATAACCCATCAAACGCAAACGGCCTTCGGAATAAGTATTGAAAACTTTTCGGTAAATCGCATCCTTATCGATTCCTTTCGACAGAAGCTCGCTGATAATAAAGTAGATTTCACGATTATTGGAGTTGTAGCTGAAACCTCCTGTATCGGTCATCATTCCAGTATAAATACATTCAGCTCCTTCGCGGGTAATATCACTAAAATATCCCAAACGGCAAATCAAACGAAAAATCAACTCAGAAGTTGATGATATTTCCGGATGAGAAATCGTTACTTTACAGAATGGTTCCGGATTCAGATGATGGTCAATCATCACTTTACGTCCTTCTGCTTTTGCCACTGATGCTGCTACAGCGTCAATGCGCGAGAGAGCATTGAAATCCAAACAGCAGATTACATCAGCTTCTGCAATCAACTGATCGGCAAATTCAGCATATTTATCATATCGGATAATATCTTTTGCTCCAGGCATCCAACGAAGAAAGTCGGGAAAAGCATTAGGTACTATAACGTGAACATTCTTTTCCTGTCCTTCCAAAAAGTGGTATAGTCCCAGTGAAGATCCCAAAGCATCTCCATCGGGAGACACATGTGTAACAATTACTATTTTGTCTGCTCGGTCAAAGTATTTCTCTACTTTATCAATATTGGCCTGAAGTATTACTTTTGATAACATATGTGTATAAATTTTTGAAGCAGCAAAAATACAAATTTTATTCTGATTCTACCTGGAGTTATCTACAAAATCAGCCGATTACATACAGGTAAAGTTTGAAGTTTTTATTCTTTCCAGGAATGACAATTACTCATTGGCCGATTTTGCACAATGCGAGTTATATTCCACTGTTAGGATTCCAGTGCAATCAGCATTCCTTCTTCCGCCACCTCTGCATAAGAAAGACCTCTTTCACGACATTCGTCTTTCAAACGTTCCTTGTAACGAACATTGAGTGATGAATCGAACAAAATCTGACGAGGAGAAAAGACGCTGGTCAGATCGGACAGACTACCTTTGAATCCCCTACATACATATATATAATCCAACTCCAATGGAAAAGCCGATTGTTTTTCTCTCCACCGGCCATCATCTATCAGTCCCACAGACAATGAACCGACTTGATAGATACCGGAAGAATTATCCAATAGCGTAAGTTCTCTCCCATACTTAATATATACAGAAGAACGGGCTACACAGAGATAATGCTGCTCCGGAAATAACTTATCGGAAAGGAACGTCCCCAACCAGACATTCAGTACAATCAAAAAAGGCAATAAACGACGAAAAGTCCACTTTCTGTAGCAAGAATAAAAGAAAGCTATCAGTAAAAAAGAAAGCACAACCTGAGTTTCCGAATAATAAATGGATGTAAACTGTGAGGAAGACAGACCTTGTACCCATGCCATGGTTTCATTAAGAGCAATTACTCCTCCCTTCAAACAAGCGACAATCAGACTGCTTACCCCTACCCCAGCCGAGATGTCTAAACACAATGCCAATAGAGCAGTACCTAATATACAAACCGCAAGCGGAGTTACTACCAAATTGGACAACAGAAAATAAGTGGGAAAAGCTCCAAAATAATACAATATCAAAGGTAAGGTACCCAGCTGAGCTGCCAGTGATACAGCCATCGTGTTCCATACATATTTTAAAGGTTTATTGCGAACCGACTTAGACGAAAATATCGGATAAAACAGAATTATAGACAAGACAGCAATAAACGATAATTGGAAACTGACGTCAAACAAATAAAGAGGTTGATACAACAACATCAGAAAAGCAGCTAATACCAATGCATGTCCACCCGAGAAACGATCTTCCACAAAAAGTGAAGCTATTATATATAAGGAGAACATAGTCACAGCACGAACTACAGAAGGACTCAGTCCTGTCATAAAAGCAAATCCCCACAACAGACTGACTATCACCAGAGCAATTCCTGTCTTTCCGCCCCTCAAATAGCGTAACGGATACAGAATACCACCAAGAATCATCGCAAGAATACCTATATGAAGTCCCGACAATGCCAAAATATGACTTACCCCTGCTGCACTATAGGTCGCTTTCAGTTCCGGTGTCAAATCGCTCTTGTCTCCCACAGTAAGAGCCGATACCACAGCCAGTACTTCACCAGTCAGCCCCCACTCACTGTACTTCTGCACAATAGACTCTCTCAGCAGAAGTGCCCGCTGTCTGAATGTGAGTTCCGCTTCCCGTTTCAACAACTTCCAGTCTCCCCGAAAAGCGACCGCAGTTCCACTCACACCCTGTACCTCCAAATATCTGCCATAGTCAAAGCCGGTAAGCAAAGCGGCCGAAGCAGGACGACGAATACATGCCTGAAAACAAATACGGTCTCCTATGGCAGGAGTATCCTGCAAGGAATCGGGCATCCAATACAACAATACAGACCGGTCTACCGGTATCCAGCAGTTCTGAAGCGTATCTTGCCGTGCCATTACCCGTACCTTGGCCTGCAGGGTTTTCTTTTTAGGCTGTGGTATATCTTCTACAATTGCTGTATAGACACACTCTTCTTCCAGCCAGTCATAGCGCACCTGTTCTACCCGAAGGGTAGAAAGCAACATACCAAGTATAATAAAACAAAGGGAAATTATTCCACCAAAGAAAAAACGGAAACGATACTTTCCTATAAAAAACACTCCTGCTGCCAACGCAGCACCGGCAAGCAAACATCCCCAAAGAAAAGACACAGAAAGATATCCGGAAAACAATCGTTCCGATAAAAAGATTCCGGTTGCCAGCGCAAGGGTCAACCGGAATATAGGATAAGCTGTCAATGTGGATACAGCTGCCACACTTTACTTCTTCAACTGTTTCAACTGATGAATCATATCAATCATATCGGGAGCCTTAAATACAGCATTACCTGCCACCAGAACATCAGCTCCGGCATCGGCCAATAGAGCACCAGTTTCCAGATTTACTCCACCATCGACTTCAATCAATGCATGTGAGCCTGTACGCGCAATCAGTTCACGCAATTCTTTTACTTTATTCAGTGTATGTGGAATGAACTTCTGACCACCAAATCCAGGGTTTACACTCATCAGCAATACCATATCTACTTCGGTAATAATATCAGCCAGCATAGACACAGGTGTAGACGGATTCAATGTAACTCCGGCCTTCATTCCTGCCTCCTTGATTTGCTGTACAACGCGATGCAGATGCGGACAAGTTTCAAAATGCACATTCATCATCATCGTGCCCAAATCTTTCACTTCCTTGATGAACTTTTCGGGCTGTACAATCATCAGATGCACATCAAGCGGTTTCTGACACAGTTCTGCCACGTATTTCAATACCGGAAATCCGAAAGAGATATTAGGAACAAATACCCCATCCATAATGTCGATATGCAGCCAGTCGGCCTCACTTTGGTTAATCTTATCCAAGTCTGCTTTCAAATTTCCAAAGTCTGCCGACAGCAGCGATGGAGATATCTTCAATTCATTTGCCATATCAATACAGTCTATTTAGTTTTATCAATTTTTCTGGGTAATGTTTCATACTGGAAAGGAGGAGCCACTTCATAATTACCTTTATCGTCCGTCCAACGGCAATGTGCTATGCCCACCTTATTTCCTTTTATTTTAAGTACAGCAAACGATCCGTTTCCATCCTCATCGGGCCACGCATTGTTCACTTGATAAATAGGATACCCCCGATAATGCTGTACGGAAGGTTCATGAGTATGTCCAACCAGGAATGCAGCTACGTTATAACGGTCCAGAATGTCGAACAAACGTTCTCTGGCACTTTCAGGCCACCATTTAATCGCCCAATCATCCACGCCATAGTGCTGTATATATACCACCGGATTACCTTTTGAGGCATATTTTTCCAAGTCATCTTCCAGCCATTTCCAATTCGCTTCGCCCAATACGGTATCTCCCGAGAAGCGTTGAGCCTGCACAAAATGCACATGACCGATATTCCATGAATAACTGCGGCTTGACGGATGTACGTTCAAGATCTCTTTATGCTGCAATTTCTCCAACAGCAAAGAATCCAAATAATACAGATTGAAAGCCCTTCCCGTCAGATTAGCCATAGAGTCTCCGGATATAGGGTCGATATCATGGTTCCCGAATCCGGGATATACAGGATAATTCACACTTTTATCCCCTTCTTTTCTTTCATAACGCTGACGATATAAATCCAGTATATCGGGATGAGGTTTATCAAACATATCTCCTGCTACAATAACTCCATCCAGTTTGCCGACTGTAGTTCCTGCTATTCCCTGAGGGGCATCTTGTGGAAAACAGAACTTGCCTTCTATATTATTAATAGCACGTACATGATAGTACTGATCCGTTTCGGGAGGTAAATCAAAATGCAAATCACCGGCGACAACTACTGTCACCTCGTCTGCTGTTTGCGATTTATCCGAACACCCGCACAAACAGCATACCCCCAATACGCTCCATAGATAAAAAAAAGATTTTCTTGCCATATTAAATCAGAATCAATTCATTACTTCTTCCCATCCCACAGCTTTATACCAGGCAATAGATGAAGTATAATATGTATTCCATGTTCCATTATTTACATTACAAGGATCGTACATTCCCATACCACAAAAACGGCTATCATCTATTACAAGTCCATTAAAATTATATCTGGCGCCCGATAAACAATTCTTAGCAACCACTACCTGCGACATGGCATCCCGTATGGCATCGGGAGCCGTTCCTCCGTTTACTTTTGTGAGATAATCCACCAAATCGAAAGAAAAATATTTATACGAATATTCATCTAAAGACACGCCGTACTGTTGTACCTTCGTATAATCAAAATTCTTCACTGCTTCCTTGTTTCGAGTCAGTTCCGCCTTCACCACTTCTGCCAATTCTTCCATTTTTGTACAGTCGAAGGCTGCATAGGTTCCCCACGCACGACTGGCATCTTCTGCATTAAAACTGACGATAATATCGCAAACGCTTTGCCAATTTACCTCATCTTCATACAGCAAATCGAATATACGATCATAAGGCATTCCGATTCTCGGTGTTTCCATTACCGACGCAAAACAATACCGTGTAGCATTACGAAGTTCGTATGCTACCTCTGCAGTGCCCATCATGCAGGCATCAAACATTACGAAATCGAGATTGTCAGCTGGGAAACTTCTTTCCAATGTCTGTGCCAATTCCGGAATATTAATAGCATTCTTACTACTTCCGTCTTGCCCAAAAGAACGGGCGGAATATGTAGTTGAAACCGGCAACCATCCACTGGCATGTGAACCGAAAATCAATCCGTAGCTTTTAGAAGGAGCTATACTTTGCATCGTTTTCAAGATATCCTCCATCACATACGGGTCGGTAGCAAGCCCCTCTCGCGCCTGATGAATTTTCGCATATTGCAACATCTTGCTGATGGTAATGTCACCCCAGTCTATCACCGGGATTCCGTTTATATTGCCATAACCGTCAGTCCGAAATTCCAGAATCTGAGGAACATCAATATTATCATTCGAAGAAGTTGGCTTATAATAAACCAATAATGTACAACTATCCGGAGAAGCAACCAGATTTTCGTACATCCATAACACATTCCTCATAATATCTCCATCCAGATTATTATTGGCGACCAAATAGGCCAGCATGGTACGATTCTTTTTTACCGAAAGATGATAGTCCGGCAATTCATTGGAGCACGATACCAACAACAGGATGGAAAACAGGCATAACAAAAGTTTCTTCATGTCAAATTAATACAATTCGGCTTTTTCGAACTTAAATTCCGGATTTACATCCTTTATAATCAATGATTTTCCCTTCTGGTAACGTTGTCTAATCTTATTGACTTCCTTATTCAGTTTTTTCTTGCTTTTATTGAAATAGATAAAACAAGTACGGTTTTTTCCATTCTCCTTGCTTTCCAGATACTCTTTCAGCTGGATACTATACTGTGCTCTTCCATCCAGAAGTCCTTTTTCTCCCAATGAAGCACTATCTACATACTGTACGTTGGTAAAATAGACTAAAGAATCTGTAAACGAAGCAGATACTCCAGCTATATACACCCCATACTCTTTATCCTTAGACTTCTTTCCCCACATAGGAAAAGCAAGAGAAGCTATCAACAAGAAACAAACAAATTTCAGATACCGCATAATAAATCATTTTACATATAATGTGACAAAAGTAAACATTTATAGGCAAACTAAAAAAGGTAAATAATAAATTAATAAGAAAAACCAATAAAAAATGCGAAGCCCGTTCTTTCCGGACTTCGCATCTTTAATCTCTTTTTAGATTCGAAAATCAAGCCTTATCTTATTACCCCAAATAAGATTTGAGCAACTTACTACGAGAATTTTGTCTTAATCTTCTGATAGCTTTTTCCTTAATCTGGCGGACACGCTCACGAGTGAGCCCAAATTTGTCCCCGATTTCTTCCAACGTCATTTCCTGCGTATTAATACCGAAAAACATCTGGATAATATCCTTTTCTCTTTCGGTCAGCGTAGAAAGTGCTCTGTCGATTTCCTTCGAAAGTGATTCATTAACCAGCGAACGGTCTGCCATTGGCGAATCGTCATTCACCAATACATCCAGCAAACTATTATCTTCTCCTTCGACAAACGGTGCATCCACCGAGATATGACGTCCGGAAACCTTCAAGGTATCGGAAATCTTATCTACCGGGATTTCCAACTCGTCAGCCAATTCTTCCGGTGAAGGACGACGCTCGTTTTCCTGCTCAAATTTAGAGAAGGCTTTGCTGATTTTATTCAGCGAACCTACCTGGTTCAAGGGCAAACGTACAATTCGAGACTGTTCTGCCAAAGCCTGCAAAATAGACTGACGGATCCACCATACAGCGTAACTGATGAATTTGAAACCACGGGTTTCATCAAACTTTTCGGCAGCCTTGATCAAACCAAGGTTTCCCTCATTAATCAAGTCCGGCAAGCTTAATCCCTGATTCTGATACTGCTTGGCTACAGACACTACAAATCGCAAGTTCGCACGCGTAAGCTTCTCTAATGCTATACGGTCCCCTTTACGAATGCGCTGAGCGAGTTCCACTTCTTCTTCTACAGTAATCAGGTCTTCACGACCTATTTCCTGCAAGTATTTGTCCAAAGAAGCGCTCTCTCGGTTAGTGATACTTTTGGTAATCTTTAATTGTCTCATTATTATAAACCGATTTGGTAGGCAAAGTTACTAAAAAATAATCAAAGATGAAGCCTTTCTTTAAGAAAGATTAAGTATTAAAATTTGTCAATATTACTTACACAAACTTTACTCCTTATCTTTTTCAACTGATTCTTTTTATAAACACTTCTCACACAAAAAGGTTCTGAGGGTATTTTACAAGAAAAACAAAATAACATTAAAAAAGGGATTACACTATACAAATTCAAGAAATCAGCACTTTCCGATAACACGCATTTGAAGAAAAATCTTCATTCACAAAAAGAAAAAGAGACAAAAACAGGCAAAAACAGAGTAAAATACATGTTTTACAACAGAATTACACTGCATTAAACAAGAAGGTTTTTCAATTGAACCGACAGTTTACGATACTTGTATTGACAGGAAACGATACAAGTACCGTCGGCTAATGCGACTAATCGCATCTGCCAACGCAACCAAACATAGATTTTACAGCAACTTTTTACCTCCTTTTCTTTGTTTTTCACAAGCAAAACAAGACAAATTCCGTATTACCAAATTACATATTCACGAAACATTACCAGACAAATAAACAGAAGAAATACGGTAAATACAGAACTTATATATAAATAGCGCGGCAAATACTATCTTTTTGCACTTCATCAACCTTCAAAAAACACCCTTTTTTCCCGGCACTTTCCTACCGAAGTTCAAATACGCCATTCTACAAGGGGGTAAATTATCATTTTGTCAGAAATGACAATTTGTTATTTTTCAAATTCCAACTCCAGTTGTACCCACTCCGGAACACGCTCTTGCTGTTCATCCTTTGGATTGGATACAGACAATCCTAACAAACGGATAGGATGTTGCTCATAGTCCACTTCACTCAACAACTGCTTGGCCATGGGGAGTATATCCTCCAGTTTATACAACAAGCGGGAAGAAGTGCGACTCCGGGTAATCTGGGAAAAATCATGGAATTTCACCTTCAGTGTCAAAGTCATCCCCTTGAACTCTTTCCGCTCCAAGCGTGCTACCAGTTCACGGGCTACATGGTAAAGTTCGATAATTACTGACGACTTCAGTGTAATATCTTTCTCCAAGGTATGCTCGCAACCTATCGACTTACGTATACGCTCAGCTTCTACGGGACGCAAATCTATTCCCCGGGCAAAATCGTAATACAACTGACCGGTTTTACCAAACTGCCGTGTCAGCATCTCAAGCGAACAGGCCCGCAAGTCTTTCCCCGTGTGTATTCCCAACAGATGCATTTTCCTGGCCGTCACACTCCCAACTCCCCAGAACGATTCGATGGGAAGGGTACTGATAAACTCTTCGGCCCGCTCGGGATGAATGGTGCACAGTCCGTCTGGCTTACGATAATCGGAGGCTACTTTTGCCAGAAACTTGTTGTAAGAAACACCGGCCGAAGCCACCAGATTCAGTTCCGAACGGATACGTTGCTTGATTTCCCGGGCAATATCCACAGCCAGTTCCATGTGCTTCTTATTCTCTGAAACATCAAGAAAAGCCTCATCCAGTGAAATCGGTTCAATGATATCCGTATAATCGTGAAAGATTTCATGAATACGAGCCGATACACCTTTGTAGACTTCCATCCGCCCTTCTACGAAAATCAATTCGGGGCAGAGTTTCTTTGCCTTTACCGACGGCATAGCCGAACGTACCCCATACCGGCGTGCCTCGTAACTGGCCGCAGCCACTACACCACGCAAATCGGCATGCCCCACCGCCACCGGTTTCCCCTTCAGTTCCGGATGGTCGCGTTGCTCAATAGAAGCATAAAAGGCATCCATGTCGATATGAATAATCTTACGTCCGTCTGACATACATTTCCTCTCTTTCCCGCAAATTTAGCGAAAGTTTTTTGCGTCCTCGTAAAATCATTTGTACTTTTGCTTGTTAGTGTCTAAAATAGAAAACTTATGATGAAAGACGAAATAAAAAAAGCCTGCGAAGTGATGCAGAAGGGTGGAGTTATTTTATATCCAACCGATACAGTGTGGGGAATAGGCTGTGATGCAACCAACGAAGAAGCTGTAAAAAGAGTATACGAAATCAAACACCGTGCGGACAGCAAGGCAATGCTCGTATTGGTAGACAGTCCGGTGAAGGTAGATTTTTATGTACGTGACGTTCCTTCGGTAGCTTGGGACTTAATTGAACTGACAACAAAACCGCTGACTATTATTTATGATAATGCACGCAATCTGGCTCCCAACTTAATAGCAGAAGACGGCAGTGTAGGCATCCGTGTAACCGAAGAAGAGTTCTCCAAACAGCTTTGTTTCCGTTTCCGAAAAGCAATCGTCTCGACATCTGCCAACATCAGCGGACAACCGGCACCGGCTGTATTCAGTGAAATTACAGAAGAAATCAAACAAGCCGTAGACTATGTAGTGGACTTCCGACGTGAAGAGACCGGACACCCCAAACCTTCAAGCATCATCAAACTGGGCAAGGGAGGAGAAATCAAAATTATCCGGGAATAAAAGACAAGAGTATGGAATCCATTCAAGAAAAAAAGACATTACTTCAGCGATTTATTGTCTGGAGAAGCAAACATATCAAAGATAAACAGTTTATTTTAATCCTGAGCTTTCTGGTGGGTATCTTCACCGCTTTTGCTGCTTATGTTTTGAAATTCCTGGTAGAGTACATCAAAGAGTTTCTGACAGAAAATTTCGACTCAACAGGAGTAAACTGGTTGTATCTTGTATATCCGGTAGTCGGTATTTTACTGACAAGTCTTTTCATCCGGAAAGTAGTACGCGATGATATCAGTCATGGAGTGACCAAAATCCTTTATGCTATCTCACGGAAACAGAGTCGTATTAAACGCCATAACATCTGGTCGTCTGTATGCGCATCAGCCATCACCATCGGATGTGGTGGTTCGGTCGGTGCCGAAGCTCCGATTGTACTGACAGGTTCTGCCATCGGCTCCAATCTGGGTAGTATCTTCCGTATGGATCACCGTACACTGATGCTACTTGTAGGATGTGGTGCGGCAGGTGCTGTATCGGGTATCTTCAAAGCTCCTATTGCAGGATTGGTCTTCACCCTCGAAGTACTGATGATTGACCTTACCATGGCCTCGCTGCTTCCACTGCTGATTACCAGTGTCACAGCTGCATCGGTTTCCTATCTGCTCACCGGTACGGAAGCAATGTTCCAGTTTCATCTGGATTATCCTTTTGCACTGGAACGTATTCCTTATGCTATTGCCTTAGGTATATTCTGCGGATTGGTAGCCTGGTATTTCACCCGCTCCATGAACTGGATAGAAAACATTTTCCGCCGTTACAGCAATCCTTATATCAAATTCTTGATAGGTGGTGCAATGCTGAGTGTATTGATTTTCCTGTTTCCTCCACTATACGGTGAAGGATACGATACCATTTCACTCCTGCTGAACGGAACCACAAATGCTGAATGGGAAACCGTAATGAACAACTCACTGTTCTACGGCAGCAGCAGTTTGCTGGTTTTATACCTTATACTTATCATCCTGTTCAAAGTATTTGCCTCCAGTGCGACCAATGGAGGTGGCGGATGCGGTGGTATCTTTGCACCAAGTTTGTTTTTAGGCTGTATTACCGGTTTTGTATTTTCGTACGTATGCAACGAGTTTCATATAGGTAATGTATTCATTCCCGAAAAGAACTTTGCACTGATGGGAATGGCGGGACTGATGTCGGGAGTCATGCATGCACCGCTGACCGGAATCTTCCTGATTGCCGAACTCACCGGAGGATACCAGCTCTTCCTCCCGCTGATGATTGTATCAGTCAGTGCCTATCTTACCATCATTGTTTTTGAGCCTCACAGTATCTACTCCATGCGTCTGGCTAAAAAAGGAGAACTGATTACACATCATAAAGACAAGGCTGTCTTGACATTGATGAATATTGAAAGTATTGTGGAAACCGACTTCTTGAAAGTACACCCTAGCATGGACTTGGGAGAAATGGTAAAAGTGATTTCAAAATCAAATCGTAACCTATTCCCTGTTGTCGATACTCAGGATCATTTGATTGGTATTGTAGTATTGGATGATATCCGAAACATCATGTTCCGACAGGAATTATACCATCGCTTTTATGTAGAACGTTTCATGAATCTTCCACCGGCACGTATTATCAATACAGATTCCATGGAAGTAATCATGAAAAAGTTCGATGATACTCAAGCATGGAACTTACCGGTAGTAGATGAAGAAGGCAAGTACATTGGTTTCGTTTCGAAATCGAAAATGCTGAACACATACCGTCAGGTCTTGGTAGATTTTTCAACTGAATAAATACAAAAGACATACATATGAATAAGAAAGACTTAAGAATTGTATACATGGGTACTCCCGAATTTGCCGTAGAGAGTTTGAAGCGGCTGGTAGAAGGAGGATATAATATAGTAGGAGTTATTACCATGCCCGACAAACCAATGGGACGTCATGGCAGTGTACTCCAACCCAGTCCGGTAAAACAGTATGCCGTATCACAAGGTTTGAAAGTGCTTCAGCCGGAAAAGTTGAAAGACGAACAGTTCTTGGCCGAGCTTCGTGAACTGAAAGCCGACTTGCAGATTGTGGTGGCATTCCGTATGCTTCCCGAAGTAGTTTGGAATATGCCTCCTATGGGAACTTTCAATCTTCATGCTTCTCTATTACCACAATACAGAGGAGCTGCTCCCATCAACTGGGCGGTCATCAACGGAGATACAGAAACTGGAATTACGACATTTTTCCTGAAGCATGAAATTGATACAGGTGAAATCATCGATCAGGTACGGGTACCTATAGCAGATACAGATAACGTAGAAATTGTATACAACCGCCTGATGATGTTAGGAGGAGATTTGGTACTAAAGACTGTAGATGCCATTCTGGAAGGTAACGTAAAGACAACTCCGCAAGAAGAACTGGCTCAAATAGAAGAACTGCGTCCGGCTCCTAAGATATTTAAAGAGACCTGTCGCATAGACTGGACGCAAGGAGTAAAGAAGGTATACGATTTCGTACGAGGATTGTCTCCCTACCCTGCTGCATGGACAGAGCTTCACCAAGGAGAACAAGCACCGGTAATGCTGAAGATATTCGAAACAGAAAAACAATATTGCTCACACAACTATCAACCGGGCAGTATCGATACAGATAAAAAAACTTACTTCCGCGTTGCTACTACAGACGGATATCTGAATATACGTTCCTTACAGTTAGCAGGAAAAAAACGAATGGAAGTTACCGACTTCTTGCGAGGATATCGCTTCGACGATTCTACTTATGTAAAATAAACACTCTTCTATAAAAACAAAGACCCGGTAGTGACGGACAACCAATGTCGGTCCTACCGGGATTTTCATTAATATATAATTTTAAAAAGAGTGCATTACAGAAGAAACGGTCAAAGGTTTTATAATCATTCTATCCATCGCTTGCCGTTTCACTATACATTGTGCATGCGAGCCAGATTCGTCATAATATAGAATCTTAAATCCTTTAATTTCCGTATCAGGGTATTTTTCATCTATACTCGCTAAAGTATACGAAGCAATTCCCCAGCCTCTGGTATCCCAATCAGGCAAATCTCCTTCAGCATTATGACGGAACTCTACCGGAAGTATTCCATTTTCATCAGGTACACTTTCTTCCGTCAGTACCAGACTGATGCGATGCGGCTTTCCCGATGTAGAAGATGCGAGCGTAAACTGAATATTCAGATGCTCTTTAGTCACAGAAGCTACAGCAATATGCACAGGGTCATCTCCATATATATCTTCTTCACCATTTCTTATATCATCTACGTTTTTAGTCAGGACCTTATAGAGTTCTACTATCTGAACAGAAGCAGGAGTATTTTCGTTATTTCGTTTCTCACCTTCATAAAACTGAACACCAGCCAATACACGTTGCCCGACTGAGTCTGCTTTTTCAGCAATAAACCAGTTCGGATTAGTAGGCTTTAACAAGCCGTAAGAGTCCGATTCAAAAGTCAGATTAGTGCCCACTTCCGTAACTGTACCCAACGTAGAATAAAATCCTTCCGGCTCATCATCATTCAAACAAGATGAAAGGAAAATACTCCCTAATACAAGGGACATGCAATGCATTTGTTTTAGAAGTTTCATTATACACTTTCTTTTTTTAGTTCATCTCTTAAATACAAGAAAAGAAAGTTCACTGCATGCCTGTTTGTTAAAATACATTAATAAAAAAAAGTAATGAATCAGATGCAGTAAATTTACCTCATCTTCATTTTAAGAATAAAAACAGAGAATAAAAACCGGATATGACAGAAGAAGAGTTGGCGTTACAATGTAAGCGAGCAGATAACAAAGCCCGCAAGCTTCTTTATGAGCGTTACGGCGGTCAGCTGATGGCTATTTGTCTCCGTTATTCCGGCGATAGAGAAAGTGCAGAAGATATTCTGCACGACGGATTTTTACGCATCTTTCAATCAATTGGACAATTTACCTATCAGGGCGAAGGCTCCTTAAAGGCCTGGCTATCCAAAGTAATGGTAAATGAAGCACTGGGATTTCTCAGGAAACGCAATACCCAGATGCAGCAAGAGGTATTGATGGAAGAAGTACCCGATCAGGAAACCAATGAAAACGAAAATTCAATAAACGAAATTCCTCCCTCTGTTCTCATGAAATTTATCAGAGAATTACCGGAAGGATACCGAATGGTATTAAACTTATATATTTTCGAGAACAAGAGTCATAAAGAAATAGCTTCTTTATTAGGCATTGCAGAACATACCTCATCGTCACAGTTCTACCGTGCCAAAAGTTTATTGCAAAAAAGAATTAACGAATATAGAAAACAAATAGCACAATGAAGAAAGAGGACAAATGGATTCAGGATATACGTAAAAGCTTGGAAGACTATTCCGAACCGCTTCCCTCTCATCTATGGGAAGAGCTGGAAAAAGAATTGCCTGCTCCCAAGGTTATTCCAATGTGGCGCAGATGGCAAACAGCAGCTGCAGCAGCAGTACTGGTACTGGCTGTTTCTTCATTGACAGTTTGGTTCTGGTCTTCTCCTTCGGCACAATATATACAACAGATACCTGTCGCATCACAGGAAGTACAACCTCATACTGTAAATGAAAGTCCACTTCCTCAGGTCACGGTAAAAGAAGTTACACCTTCCGAAGCGCATGAGTACCTTGCCCAAGGACAAATAAAGAAAACAACAGACGAAGTATCACCACAAACCTATGCTACTTTGCCGGTTGAAGAAAAAGTTCCGGCACCTGCTATCATAAAAGAAGAAAGTGAAAAAACAGAAGAAAATAACATCACGAAAGCAGAAAAGGAAAATACAGAAGACACCAAGCAACTTCGCCAGCAGCGTATGGAAGCTGATAAAAGGCAAATGCAGAGAAATCAATATCTGGCATACGCACAATCCAAGGCTTCCAATAAACAGAAATGGTCTGTGGGGGTAACTGCAGGAAACACTCCTTATTCCACCTCTTCCTCTTTCGGAGGCTTTGGACGTTTGGACACACGGGCCATGTCGCTCGAAACACTCAATCCAACCAACCGGGTAGAAGCTGCTTATAGTCAGGTTTTATTGAATAACAGAGAACAAGTCACTCAAACCGATATACGTCATCGCACTCCTGTCACAATAGGAGCTTCTGTAAAATGGAATCTGAATGACGACTGGGCCATTGAAAGTGGATTGAATTATACTTTACTGTCTTCCGAACTTCATTCGGGATCCCAATCGTACGTAGAAGAAGAACAAAAACTACATTATATTGGTATCCCTCTGAAAATACACCGTACCATCTGGCAAAACAAGCTGTTCTACTTCTATGCTTCTGCAGGAGGAATGATGGAGAAATGCGTATCGGGGAAACAGGAAGTTATTTATGCATACGATACCAACAGCATAGAAAAAGAGACGAGATCGCTGGATATATCTCCTCTGCAATGGTCGGTAATGGCTGCTGTAGGAGCACAGGTAAACATAGTCAAACGATTCGGTATCTACATTGAACCTGGTATGGCTTATTACTTTGATGATGGAAGCGATGTAGAAACTATACGCAAGCAACACCCGTTCAACTTCAACCTGCAATTCGGATTGCGCTTCAGTTTATCGAAATAAAGCTGCTCTTTTAGATTCGTTTATATACAAATTCTCCCTTTATCTTCTGGCTACATCAGCCAATAGCATAAAGGGAGAATTCATTTCCGACAGAATGTACAATGTACATTCTGTCCGGTTAATATATCATCTTAACGGTCGGCTTTCAAGCGCTCTGCCATTGCTCTAGCCAATTCTTTAGCCTTCTGGCAGCTATCCGCCTTCATACTCTGCTTCATTTCTACAGGTTCACCCACCAATTCGAAATTCAATTTCTGACTGCATTCACACAACTTCTTCACTGCAGCACTAGCCCATGTAAACGAGCCGAAATATCCCATATAACGGTTCTTCATCTCACGTGCAGCTACCTTACTCAACAAAGCTTCCATCTCAGGATAAAGATTCATATTGTATGTAGTACAGCCTACAATCAATCCTTTATACTTGAAGATATCCGACAGAATAAACGAATGATGTGTATGTGACACATTATACATCACAATATTACGGATGCCCTGTGCGCTCAGTTCTTCGGCAATGGTCTCAGCCATTTCTTCTGTATTACCATACATAGTACCGTAAGCAATCACTACTCCTTCTTCTGCTTCATAGCGGCTCATCTTATCGTACATGTCTACTACCTTGGCAATATTTTCTTCCCATACCGGACCGTGAGTAGAACAAATCATCTTGATATCAAGACCGCTACATTTCTGCAAAGCCTTCTGTACCGGATTTCCGAATTTACCCACAATGTTTGAGTAGTAACGACGCATTTCGTTCCAATAAATATCTGTATTGATATCCTTATCGATACATCCGCCGTTCAATGCTCCAAAGCAGCCAAAGGCATCACCTGCAAACAAGATTCCTTCAGTAGAATCGAATGTAACCATTGTTTCCGGCCAGTGCACCATCGGAATCAGATAGAAGTTCAGTTTATGATGTCCTACGTTCAAAGAATCACCGTCGGCTACCACCAAACGCTCACCGGTTACCCCATAGTAACCTTCCACCATATCGAAAGTTTTCTTGTTACCTACCAATACAATATCGGGATAATGCTGCTTGATCAAAGCCAAAGAACCCGAATGATCCGGTTCCATGTGATTAATAATCAGGTAATCAATCTTTCTGTCTCCAATCACATTGCGGATTTTCTTCAGATACAGTTCAAAATAACAAACGTCTACCGTATCTACCAGAACCACTTTTTCTTCGTCTGCAATCAAATAAGAGTTATAAGATACGCCATAGGGCAACGGCCACAGATTTTCAAACAAATGTTTGTTACGGTCGTTTACACCAACATAATGTACATTACCTTTCAGTTTCATTGTTTTTTACTTACTAAATTAATACGTTATATTATTTTTACTACAAAACTTTCCCTGCCATGCATCGCGTTCCACCAAACGCTTCTTTACTTTATTTGTAAATTCATGATTCTTCAATCCCCAGTCTGGTGCGATAAGCAACTCTTTGGGCGACTGCGATACAAAGCGTTCCAGCACTATATCGGAACGTAAATGCTCAATATAGTCGATTACCAAATCGATGTACTCGTCTGCCGAATACAGATGAAACGAATCAGGCTCTTTGGCATATTCCAACGCCATCCGCGTTCCCCGGATTAATTGAAGCTGATGCAACTTCAGGGTAGTAAGCGGAAGCTCCGACAAAGCCTCAGCCTGTGCCATCAGCTCTTCTTTACCTTCTCCGGGAAGTCCCAATATAACATGCCCTCCTGTCAATATCCCTCTCGAAGCCGTACGACGTACCGCATCGGCTGTACAGGCAAAATCGTGTCCTCTATTGATGCGACGTAATGTTTCATCATTCGTACTTTCGATGCCATATTCCACCAACAGAAAGGTCCGCTTATTCAGTTCAACCAGATAATCAAGCAAAGAATCGGGCATACAATCCGGACGAGTACCAATCACAATACCCACTACTCCTTCTACAGATAAAGCCTCTTCGTACATACGTTTCAACTCCTCCAGTTCGGCATAAGTATTGGTGTACGCCTGAAAATAAGCAAGATATTTCATCTCCGGATACTTGCGTGCAAAGAATGCTTTCCCCTCCTCCAACTGCTGTGATACGCTTTTCTCCGTACGGCAATAAGCCGGATTAAAAGTCTGGTTATTACAATAGGAACACCCGCCATATCCTTTCGAGCCATCTCTATTGGGACAGGTAAAACCGGCATTTACAGAAATCTTCTGTACCTTGAAAGGAAACATACGAGCCAAGAAGCCGGAAAAATCATTATATCGCCATTTCTTATCCATCCTATTGTATTTGCACCGCAAAGATAACATTTTTTGGTGGATACCAGATAATCAGACCATAGCGAATCATATAAAAAGTTATCCATACAGGCAGAGTAAGATAACCAGCGACGTTGTTCCCACAACCAACGACATCGAATACACAATCGGCGACGCTGTTTGTATATACGACGTCGCCGATTACAGAGTAAAACAAAATGTAAGTAATAAGAGAGTTATAATACTATCACATCAAGATTTGAAGCAACTGCTTCATTCTCTATATAACCTTATTTGTTTTTCTTAGCCCTTGCCACTTCAATCAGAAATGACACAATCAGTCCGGCACCTCCACCCAACAAGACACAAGCTCCGTAAATAATCGATACGGTCTCACCTACACGCGAAGAATAAGAATCGGAGAAATACTCCGGCTGAGTACCGACAACCAAAGCATAACCTGCCAATAAGCCTAAGCCAAGTCCTGCCAGCAAACATCCCAAACGTAATCCGGAACTAGAAGCAGGCAAATGAAAAGCCGGCAACTTTCCTTCTTTCAACGATTCGGCGTCCAACTTATCTGCCAGTTTTTCAATCATCAGAATACGTTCACGACGTCCTGCAAACAATTCAAACAATTTATAAATTACTCCAAATACAATTGCCACATTGGCTACTACCATCAATTCTTCCATAATATCATATTTTAGTTCTACATTTTTTTGTTTCTTTGCCCCTTTAGACGCAAAAAACAGAAAGAGGTTACAAGATAAAAATATTTTCTTCCGCTTGTAACCTTTTATTTTGTTTCTGCGTCTAAAAAGACAAATGAAAACAGACGAACTACATATTATTACCCAAATACAGGCAGGAAAGACAGGAGAGTTTGCCTATTTCCTCGATACCTACGGCACGCAGGTCTTTTCCCTCATAGTCCGCATGGTAGGTTCGGAGGAAGATGCAGAAGAGCTGACTCAGGATACTTTCATGAAGGCTTTCGAGCATCTGTCTTCGTTCAATGGAAACAGCAGCTTCTCCACCTGGATTTATCGCATAGCCTACAACACAGCACTGTCTGCCTTAAGAAAAAAGCAGACGGAGGTACTGACTTTCGACGATAAATTATGGAATACCGTCTCGGAAACAGAAATAGACGAGGCCTTGGACGATGAGACAGAAGAGAATCTGGAGAAATTACGGAATATACTGGAACTGCTTCCTCCCGATGAAAGAGCTTTATTGACTTTATTCTATGAAGAAGAAAAAACCATTGCGGAGATTGCACATATACTGAATCAAAGCGAAGGAAACATTAAAGTCAAACTATATCGCTTGCGAAAAAAACTATATGTATTAATGAAAACAAAAGACTAAGAGATATGACTGAAAAAGACAAAGGAATAAAAAAAGCTTTACAGCAACAACCTACTTACCGGCTGTCCAGCAATTTTACATACCGTATGATGCTACGGATAGAGGAAGAGGCCCGCTTAAAAGAGAAACGGATGGAACTCCGAATGCGGATAGCATTAATACTGACGGTGATAGCGGCAATCGGCTGTATCGGATGGCTTTATGGAAAAACCATGCTGAATGCGCTGCGTACTTCCACCTCGCATCTTTTGGAGCACATCTCACTGGACTTTTACCTTCCCATAGCTGGTGCTTTGGTGTTGCTCTTCTTCTTCAACCGATGGTTACGCAAAAAATACGGTCATCTACTGACATAAAGGTCTTATTCTAAAATACATCTAAAACGAAATCACCCTTATCACAGTTTTCTGCGGTAAGGGTGATTCTGTTTTAATATAAAGACTAATTGTATCTGTCTGATATAGAAATTATTCCTGAGCAAAACGTTTTACCTGTTCTTCAATCAAAGCTGCATCATCAAAATAATTGATTTTCATAGCCTGACGTACTTCACTCATAGTCTGTGCTGCAGCTTCACGTGCTACTTCACAACCTCTCTTCAGCATATCGTATACAGCAGGAATATCTTTTGCAAACTCTTTACGGCGTTCGCGTATCGGAGTCAACTCTTCCTGCATGATGGCAGCCAGGAATTTCTTCACCTTCATGTCACCCAAACCACCACGAGTATAGTGCGCCTTGAGTTCATCCAAGTTAGGATATTCCGGCAAGTAACGGCCGAAATGTTCCGGACGACAGAATGCATCCAGATAAGTGAACACACAGTTTCCTTCCAGTTTACCCGGATCGCTTACCTTGATGTGTGTAGGATCGGTATACATGCTCTTTACTTTCTTTTCTACTTCATCGGCAGTATCCGAAAGATAAATACAGTTGCCAAGCGATTTACTCATCTTAGCCTTACCGTCTGTACCCGGCAAACGCAAGCAGGCTGCATTATCGGGTAATAAGATTTCCGGCTCTACGAGTGTTTCTCCATAAATATGATTGAAACGGCGTACAATTTCACGGGTCTGTTCAATCATCGGTTCCTGGTCTTCGCCTACCGGTACGGTAGTAGCCTTGAAAGCTGCAATATCGGCTGCCTGACTGATTGGATAAGTAAAGAAACCTACCGGAATACTGGTTTCGAAGTTACGCATCTGTATTTCAGTCTTCACTGTCGGATTGCGCTGAAGACGAGATACGGTAACCAAGTCCATGAAATAAAAGCTCAATTCATACAACTCCGGTATCTGAGACTGGATAAAGATAGTAGACTTCTGAGGATCCAATCCTACAGCCAGATAGTCGAGCGCCACTTCTATTACATTCTGACGCACCTTCTCCGGGTTATCAATGTTATCTGTCAAAGCCTGACCGTCGGCTTCAAATATAAATATCTTGTCGTAAAGACCTGAGTTCTGCAACTCAACACGACGACGCAACGAACCTACATAATGTCCGATATGCAGTTTTCCAGTCGGACGGTCTCCTGTCAATATAATTTTCTCTTTCTTCATTATCTGCTAAATGTTTGATTTATCAATCCTATCTTTCTTTAATTACCGCAAAGATACGTAAATACTTTGTTTTCTTCAAAATAAATTGTTTCTTTGCAAATACTGACGGGATAAATAGCAGAAACGAAACAACCCATAAATCTATATAAACACAATGAAGAAAGAACTTAAAAAAGTACTCGTCTTAGGATCTGGAGCACTTAAAATCGGACAAGCAGGAGAATTCGACTACTCCGGTTCACAAGCATTAAAAGCCTTAAGAGAAGAAGGCATACGTTCGGTATTGGTAAATCCAAACATCGCTACCATACAGACTTCGGAAGGTATTGCAGACCAAGTATACTTCCTTCCGGTAACTCCTTACTTCGTAGAAGAGATTATTAAAAAAGAACGCCCGGACGGCATTCTGTTGGCCTTTGGAGGACAAACTGCATTGAACTGCGGTACTGAACTTTATCAAAAAGGATTACTCGACAAATATGGTGTACAGGTATTGGGAACTTCGGTAGAAGCTATTATGTATACCGAAGACCGTGACCTTTTTGTCAAAAAGCTCGATGAAATTGAAATGAAGACTCCCGTGAGCCAGGCAGTAGAAAACATGGAAGATGCACTGCAGGCTGCACGCAAGATAGGTTATCCGGTGATGATCCGTTCGGCTTATGCCTTAGGAGGATTGGGAAGTGGTATCTGTCCGAATGAAGAGAAATTCATTGAACTGGCAGAAAGTGCCTTTACTTTCTCTCCACAGATTCTGGTAGAAGAATCGCTGAAAGGCTGGAAAGAAATCGAATTCGAAGTGATTCGCGATGCCAACGACCATTGCTTTACTGTAGCCAGCATGGAAAACTTCGACCCGCTGGGTATCCATACAGGTGAGTCTATCGTAGTAGCTCCAACCTGCTCACTGACCGAAGCTCAGGTTGAAATGTTGCAGGAATTGTCGAAAAAATGTATCCGACATTTGGGTATTGTGGGCGAATGTAACATTCAGTATGCATTCAATGCCGACACAAACGACTACCGTGTAATTGAAGTAAACGCTCGTCTGAGCCGTTCTTCTGCACTGGCTTCGAAAGCAACCGGTTATCCATTGGCTTTCGTTGCTGCTAAAATCGGTTTGGGATATACCCTCGATGAAATCGGTGAAATGGGTACACCCAACTCTGCTTATGTAGCTCCTTCACTGGACTATCTCATCTGTAAGATACCTCGTTGGGATTTGACAAAATTTGCCGGTGTATCTCGCCGCATCGGTTCAAGCATGAAATCGGTAGGTGAAATCATGTCTATCGGACGCTCGTTCGAAGAAATCATCCAGAAAGGCTTACGTATGATTGGTCAAGGCATGCACGGTTTTGTAGGCAACGACCATACTCGCTTCGAAAACCTTGACGATGAACTGGCTAACCCGACCGACCTCCGTATCTTTGCCATTGCACAGGCTTTGGAAGAAGGATACAGCATTGACCGTATCTTCGAACTGACAAAGATTGACCCATGGTTTATCGGTAAGCTGAAAAACATTGTTGATTACAAGAGCAAATTATTGTCTTACAACTCTCTGGAAGAACTTCCTGCAGAAGTATTGCGTGAAGCCAAAGTGTTGGGATTCTCTGATTTCCAGATTGCCCGTTTCGTACTGAAACCAAAGAGTGGCAACATGGAAAAAGAAAATCTGGCCGTTCGTGAATTCCGTAAAAAACTGGGTATCTTGCCGGCTGTAAAACGCATCAACACCGTTGCTTCCGAACATCCGGAGTTGACCAACTATCTGTACATGACTTATGCAGTAGAAGGTTACGATGTAAATTATTACAAGAATGAAAAATCGGTTGTC
Source organism: Phocaeicola sp. HCN-40430 (assembly GCF_037890285.1). Classification (NCBI taxonomy): domain Bacteria; kingdom Pseudomonadati; phylum Bacteroidota; class Bacteroidia; order Bacteroidales; family Bacteroidaceae; genus Phocaeicola; species Phocaeicola sp. HCN-40430. The sequence continues at coordinate 88,908 of NZ_JBBKBS010000001.1, read as the reverse complement.
GTACTTGGTTCAGGAGCTTATCGTATCGGTTCTTCTGTTGAATTCGACTGGTGTTCAGTAAATGCAATACAGACAGCACGTAAGCTGGGATACAAATCTATCATGATTAACTACAATCCTGAAACTGTATCTACCGACTACGACATGTGCGACCGCCTGTACTTTGACGAACTTTCATTCGAACGTGTACTCGATGTCATCGACCTTGAACAACCACGTGGTGTGATTGTTTCTGTGGGAGGACAGATTCCGAATAATCTTGCCATGAAGTTATACCGCCAGTCTGTTCCTATTCTGGGTACTTCACCAATCTCTATCGACCGTGCCGAAAACCGCAATAAGTTCTCTGCAATGCTCGACCAGCTTGGAATTGACCAGCCTGCTTGGCAGGAACTGACCAGTCTGGACGATGTAAAAGCATTTGTGGCTAAAGTGGGTTATCCGGTATTGGTTCGTCCGTCTTACGTACTGAGTGGTGCTGCCATGAACGTATGCTACGACGAAGAAGAACTCCAACGCTTCCTGCAAATGGCCAGCGAAGTATCGAAGGAATATCCGGTTGTGGTATCACAATTCATGCAGAATACCAAAGAAATAGAGTTCGACGCAGTAGCCCAGAACGGAGAAGTGGTAGAATATGCTATTTCAGAACACATTGAATATGCAGGTGTTCATTCAGGTGATGCTACACTGGTCTTCCCGGCACAGCAGATTTATTTCTCTACTGCACGCCAAATCAAGAGAATCAGTCGTCAGATTGCAAAAGAGTTGAACATCTCCGGTCCGTTCAACATCCAGTTCCTTGCCCGCAAGAATGAAGTTAAAGTAATAGAATGTAACTTACGCGCTTCACGCAGCTTCCCGTTCGTATCGAAAGTTCTGAAACGCAACTTCATCGAAACTGCTACCCGCATCATGCTGGACGCTCCGTACAGTCAACCGGATAAATCGGCTTTCGACATCGACCGTATTGGTGTAAAAGCTTCTCAATTCTCGTTTGCCCGTCTGCAGAATGCCGACCCGGTATTGGGCGTAGACATGTCGTCTACCGGAGAAGTAGGTTGCTTGGGCGATGACTTCAACGAAGCCTTGCTGAATGCATTGATTGCGACAGGCTACAAGATTCCAAACCAATCAGTTCTTCTGTCTTCCGGAGCAACTAAATCGAAGGTAGATTTGCTGGATGCCAGTCACATGCTAAGCAAGAAAGGCTATCACATCTACGCTACAGCAGGTACTGCTACCTTCCTCAATGCACACGGTATACCTACTACACCGGTATTCTGGCCCGATGAACGTCCGAATGCAGAAAACAACGTAATGAAGATGATATCTGAACATAAATTTGATCTCATCGTGAATATTCCGAAAAACCACACTAAACGTGAACTGACCAACGGTTACCGCATCCGCCGTGGTGCCATCGACCATAATATTCCGTTGATGACCAACGCCCGTCTGGCAAAAGCCTTCATCGAAGCATTCTGCCAAATGAAACAGGAAGATATACAGATTAAGAGCTGGCAGGAATATAAATAATTCTTACAGCCTTCCATAATAAAGCCGGCTGCATCGATACGCTTCCGATGCAGCCGGCTCTTTTTATATAAAGTATCCAAAGAAAAAACTGACATTACACCTTATTTACTATCTTTGTTTTATACCAAAGATACAAATACATATGATGACTTTTATTTCATGTGCCAAGACCATGACCGGCAAAAGCAAACAGCAGGTTCCGTTTACTACACATCCTGCTTTCGAAAACCATGCCAACGAAAATGCCATGCACTTGTCACAGTTTACGGTAGAAGAACTGGAGCGCTTGTTGAAAATCAATCACAAGCTTGCCTCAGAAAACTACCTGAGATACCAGAATTTCCATTCTGCCGACAACAAGCCGCTGCCTGCATTGCTGTCGTACACCGGTATTGTGTTCAAGCGTATTAACCCCAAGGACTTCACACTCGAGGAATTAGCCTATGCACAAGAGCATCTTCGCATTACCTCGTTTCTCTACGGACTGCTCCGTCCTCTGGATACAATCAAGAATTACCGTTTGGAAGGTGACGTACGTCTGCCGGAAAATGGAAACCTTTCGATGTTCGACTATTGGAAACCATTACTGACAGAATATTTCATCAAAGAAATCAAAGAGAAAAATGGAATATTAGTCAATCTGGCAAGTGCCGAGATGAAAGACCTTTTCGACTGGAAACGAGTCTGCCAGGAAGTACGGGTTGTCACTCCCGAATTTCTTGTACATAAAAACGGCAAACTGACTACCGTAGTCATATACGCCAAGATGTGCCGGGGAGAAATGACAAGATACATTCTGAAAAACCGTATCGAGAATCCCGAAGATTTAAAAGGATTCGAATGGGAAGGATTCACCTACAACGAACAGGAAAGTACGCCAGAACGTATGGTATTTACACTTTAAAGCAAAATAAAGAAGCGGTATAAAAATGATGTCCGCACATCATCTTCATACCGCTTCTTCTATTTCTGACTGTTTCAGCTATCTTTATTTACGCTTTCCAAATGTAATGTTGAAACCTAAGCTTACATTGGTATTGGCATTTCCTACCGGAATATACTGCGGAGTCACTTTTGTCAGTGTATGATCCATACCTACGAAGAAGTTGAATCCACAAGGATGGAAGTTCAGAATCCATCCGAAAGAAGAGCCAAAAGTAGAAAGACCATAGTTTACTCCTGCATCAAACCATTTCACCGGTGATACATTAGCCGACAAACGGCCTTCACTCCAGGAATAAGGTCCATTGATACGGGTAGAAGACAAGAATCCAAAATGTAATTTATCATATAACGGGAACGCATAGTCTGCACCGATATTCAATGTAGCTCCCAACATTTTGGTTGCCTTTCCCCCTGTTTCTGTGCGATGAAAGCTGGCATAGTTTTCCACATCCTTACCCAAATCCTCCAACTGATCCTCCAACGGTTTATCACCATTAGGATCATCAGATCCCATTGCTATATTATGAAAACCGTCGAACAACCATGGTTCGTTACTGGTAGCCCCCTTAATGGTATTGCTCCATGAGATAAATCCCAGGTCGAGCAATGCAGCAGACAAAGTCAGATTATCAAGCAATTTATAAGTAGCTCCCAAATCCACGGCCATACCATATCCACTCAATCCCGGAGAATCAATATCCATATTATCCCAATCAATCAAAGTTGCTTCCGACGGATTGTTCAATGTTTTTCCACTCTCTCCTTTTGTAGGTAATGTCAAGCCCTTTACAGAAGCATTCAATTCTCCGTTTGCCTGTACCATCCACTGATTCTCTGCCATCTGTACTTTCATATCGGTCATCTTAATGCTGGCATTACCCAAGCCCAGCAAAGCTTTAACCTTAGCACCGATACGTAATCTTTCATTAATCTGATGAGAATGTCCCAAAGCAATTTCGGCATAGTTGTTCGATGAAATACCCAGTCCATCCATTTCGTACACCGGATTAGTACCATCCATACCCACCTTCATGAACTCAAACAATCCACGCGGTAAGTTCAAAGAAGTATTAGAACGTAAACTGACATCGAACGTATTGAAACCTCCCCATGCACGGAAACCTACCGACAGCAAGGTCAGGTTCATATTCATATTAATACGGTTGTTATCTTTCAGTTTTCCCAAGAACTCATCACTGCTGACAGCGCTGTTCATAAAAGTTGTAAGCTTTCCGTTTCCATACGGGTAAAGGAATGTATTCAATCCCACATTACTCTGTGTACCCATATTGATATTACCGATTCCCGGTATAGATACATAGTTACGTTCCGGTTCAAACGCAGGATTCATCAGATGACGGTATGTATACCCTTCAAGAAAATAGCCGGAATGCAATGCCTGCGCCGAAGCTGTACCACAAAAGAAGATTCCTGCCGCTGCAATAAAATATGCCAATATATTGTTTCTCTTCATATATAAATACTTGTTGAATAAGTTAAAGCCTCCGTTAATTCAAATCCACTGTTACACCACCTTTTACCTTGATAACCATTTTATCCAAACGGAGGTGCTGCTCTTTGTTCAATACCTGTCCTGCTGTTTGTGCAGAAGAGTGTGCTGATACTGAGTATTTCAAACCGTCCAGTTTCTGGAAAGCTTCCGGATTAGAAGTCTTCAGTGTAATATTCAGTGAAGTTACAACCGGATTGTCAAGTGTGCCAGCCTGAATATTTTCAGATACAACAGCAGTCACATTATCCAAAATATTTCCTTCTGCATCTACAGCATCCACTGCCATCTGCATTTCCAAAGGAATGGTATTGGTAGCATCCATACTTACCACAAGTTCTTTTATATAAAGATCGTCCAAATCTCCTTTCCACCCGTCAAACGAATCATTGTACACAATAGTCGTTCCTTCGTTGAACTGCAGCGGAGCATTGATTTCATAATCTGTTTTTACAGTATATTCTTCACCCAAATTCAACACAATTTCTTCTTGAGCAGCACGGGCTTCAATGCTCTCCATACGAATTTCATCCGGAATTACCTGAATCAGATCATTCAGATTGGCAACTGTTATGCTTTCATCCGCACCATTTACATTACCTTGCTGTCTATGCAGACAAATCACATAATTTTCCTGACCGGCAGGAATCATTATCGGTGCAGAAGCTCCTCCTATCATCACAGATGCAGTTTCAGAGCCATCTTTAAACGATTTCAATACCGCACTGAAATCAACGCTGACCGGTGAATCATTGCTCACAGTCAGGAAGATTCTCGGATCTGTCATATCAATTCTCACAGTTTCATCTTTCAGGAAATCGGGCAGATTCTCAATTTGAATAGGAGCAATTGTGACAGTGATATCCGGATCGATCATACCTGTTACCTGCAACATTTCGATACGGTCTACACGGAATTGAGTAGTAATTCCTACCGATATCGCTTCTCCACCTTCAACCGATGCAGTACCCTTCACCTTAATATCGTCTTCAATTATCAAATGTCCGGGGGCAATCAGACCTTTACCTTCTTCCATTGCACTGAATCTGATTTCTGTTATACTCAAATGAATATTCAACGGACTCTGTTTCGAGAACTGAACATCCTGATTAAACACAATCTGGCTCTTTCCATTCAAGATACAGCGAGAATCATCTGTGGAAACAGTATAATAAGAAGGAAAAGTAATAGTAGTTCCTTGCTTCAAGAGGATTGGTTTGTCATAGGTTACACCTACATTCAACCAAGCCGGCATATTAATCTTTGAAGAAGACAAAGATACCAACTCACGAGTTAAATCGGTCTTATCCAGACTGACTGTATTTTTTGTTTCTATATCAGCTTGTAATTCTCCAGGTACACTAACCTTGAAATCGAACCAAACTTCTTGAGACTCTGTACTGATTTCATGACCTTCTATCACCACTTTGTCTACAGAAACTTTTGAATCCGATCCTTCTCCATGCTGTAAGAGAGAATAATTGCCTTCAGAATCGGCCTGAACGGCACTTCCTTCTTCCAAATCGAAGATTTTTTCGAGTGTAATGTTCTTTGTATCACTGGCAGGAATACTTAAATCATTTCCCCCTACTGTTACACTCATATCAATGTCTTTACTCAAATCGTAATCATTGTCCACACACGAAACCATACCGAACAATGACAAAGCCCATAGGCCAAACAACACTTTGTTTGTTGATAATTTATTCATAAAAATAATTTGATTAATACCTATTTTAACCCTAACTCCTAAACACTAAAACAATTATATTGTTTTTGATGGAGACAAAATTACAAATTATTTAACAACAAAAAAAATTCTCAAAAAAACATATTCTTTTTTAATGTTGTAATTATCAATGAGATTACTATTATTGGAAACAGATGTTTCAAAACTATTACAAAAAATATCTGTTTCAATAAATTTTAAAATGATCTTTTTCTGTATCTTCTGATTTCAGTTCGTAATACTTTGACTGCCACTTGGAAAATGTTGCAATATTCAATTGACGGCGCTGATTGTAGAGTTGACGTTGTTGGCTGTACATCCAACGTAGCCGATTGTGTAGCCGACGACGTCGGCTTAAACCTATGAATAAAAGCATGCATTCATATCTATGAGAACAGATACATTTCCTGTAGGATATTAATACAAATAAAGCCTTCCCTTTTTCCGTCAGTTATAAAAAAACGCACAAGCCAATATAGCAGCCTGTGCGTTTACGTATTATCAAATTACTAAGCAACAAATACTTATTGAAGTACCAACTCGGCAAAAAGACTATATACACTGCTGCATATACCTAACAACACCACTCCAGCCAGGCAGACCAGCAGGCTGACGCGCATCAACGGACTACTTTTAAAGGTAGCTACCGGTGTTTCGCTCGGAGTAATATACATGGCTTTTACTATCAGCAGATAATAATACAGAGAAATAATGGTATTGACCAAAGCCAGGAAGACTACCAGCCAATGTCCTGCATGGAATGCAGATGCAAACACAAAGAACTTGGAGAAGAATCCGGCAAACGGCGGAATACCAGCCAATGAGAAAAGTGCCAGTGTCATGACAAAACTCAAACGGGGATTAGTACGGTAGAAACCGTTGTATGTATCACGTGCGGTTTCCCCTCCGGTCTGTTGTTCTACTGCACTGATGACACCGAACACGGCCAGATTGGCTACTACATACACAGCGATATAGTAAACCAGTGAAGTCATACCTTGTGCAGAACCAGCCAGTACCGCCAATACGATGTATCCGGCCTGAGAAATACTACTGTAGGCCATGAATCGTTTCAAGTCACTCTGAAGGATAGCAAACAGGTTGGCTACAGTAATTGTAAGCACAATCACCACGCTAAGCATCAGACTCCAGTCTTTTACCATCGGACCGAATACCTTCATCAGAATAGTCATCAGAGAGAATGCAGCTGCTCCTTTTGAAACTACAGACAGATAAGCACTGACCGGAGTCGGCGCTCCCTGATAGGTATCGGGAGTCCACATGTGGAAAGGAACAAGACTTAACTTGAATCCTAAACCGGCGAAGAAAAAGACCATCGCCGCAACCTGAAGCGGAGTACCGCCCAATGCAGAAACCATATCGGTAAAATACACTGTACCGCATGTTCCATACAACAAAGAAATACCATAAAGCATAATACCCGAAGAGAACATGGCATTCAGAATAAACTTGGCACCGGCTTCAGCACTGTGATGGCGATATTTATCGAAAGCCACCAGACAAGCCATCGGAATACTGGCAAGTTCCAGGCCGATGTAGAACATCAGGAAGTTTCCGGCACTTATCATATAAAACATACCCAACAGTGTGCTCAAGGTAAGCAAGTAAAACTCTCCTGCCTTAAAACGGGTATCTTCACGTTCCAGCCAGCGTTCGGCTTGCATAAAGACCAAAAGCGTAGCGGCAGTAAGAATGGTCTTTACTACCGATGCCATGGGAGTGCTCTGATACATTCCTCCAAATGCCTCGCCACCCGATGGAACAATGTTTACCAACAAGTGAATAAGAGTCAGTCCGCAAGCCAAAGTCTGCAAGGCTTTATGATTGGGTTCCTTGATAATCAAATCTGCCAGTAGCATAAGGATAATCACTACCACCAGACTCAATTCGGCCTGCATAGAAAATATAGCTGTTATATCCATAATCAATGTATTAACTGTGAAATAATCGGTTCAACACTAGTGCTGATAACATGACTTACCCAGTATGGAGCCAGTCCTAAACCGGCTACAGCCAGAATCAGACAGATGACAGCAAAACGTTCATCCCAAGTAGCGTCTGTCAGTTTCAGATGTTCCGGATTGGTACAAGTTCCATAGAGAATCTTGCCAACCACACGCAATATATAGACTGCGGTAATGACAATACTCATTGTAGCTATTATGGTGCAAACACGATGGAACAAGTCGGCATGTTGGAACGAGCCCACAAAGACAGTCATTTCGGCTACAAAACCGCTCAATCCGGGCAATCCCAAGTTGGCCAGACCGGCAATGACATATCCTACAGCCAGGAACGGCATAATCTTCATCAAGCCGGAAAGCTGGCGGATATCGCGTGTATGAGTACGTCCGTAAATCATACCAATCAATGCGAAAAACAGTGCCGTCATCAATCCGTGACTCAACATCTGAAGAATGGCTCCCGTTGCACTGACTTTTGTCATCATCAGCAAGGCAAACAGTACCAGTCCGCAATGGCTTACAGAAGAATAGGCATTGATGTATTTCAAGTCGGTCTGTACAACTGCACTGAAAGCTCCGTATACCACAGAAATGGTTGTCAGTATCAGGAAGAAGTCACCCCAGATTGCTGCTCCGGTAGGCATCAGATACATGGCGATACGGAAACATCCGTAACCTCCCAGCTTCATCAATACGCCGGCATGAAGCATACTAACTGCCGTCGGAGCAGAAGCATGACCATCGGGGCTCCATGTATGGAAAGGGAACAAGGCTCCCAATACTCCGAATCCCAGGAAAACCATCGGGAAGAAGATACGCTGCATTTCGGTAGGGATTTGCAGTTTTACGATTTCAAGAATATTCATGGTCTCTCCTCCGGCTCCGTAGAAAATACCTAAAATACCGATCAGCAGGAAAGCAGAACCTCCCATCAGCATCAAGGTCAGCTTCATGGCGGCATATTCTTTCTTACCACTTCCCCAGACACCAATCAGAAGATACATCGGAATCAAAGCTACCTCGTAGAACATGAACATGGTAAACAAATCGGTAGAAATGAAGAATCCGAATACTCCGGTGCTCAATAAGGTAAACCAAAGGAAATATTCTTTGGTCATAGGTTTCAGTTTCCACGATGCAAAAGTTCCGGTAAATACAATGATGGCACTCAAAAGCAACATTACTACCGAAATACCATCTACTCCTACCGAATAACAGATGTGTAAAGGTGCATACCATGAAATACTGTCGGTAAACAGCATCTCTTCTGTAGCTCCACCATTACGTAATCCGATATAGGATACGGTAAGATAAGCAGCCAAAGCCAGCAATATACTGGATCCTACTACCATTACTCCCCTTACCTGATTGACATTACGGGCTATCCAAAGTCCCAGCAACATCAGTAAAGGAATCAATACAAAAAGACTTAATATATTCATTTGTTCAACTCTCCTAACCGATTAATAAGACAAGTGTTAATACAATCACTCCAATCAGGAACCACATGGTGTAGCTCTGAATCTTGCCACTCTGTATGGGCTGTAATTCTTCGCCGGAAGCTTGTGCTCCCCATGCCATAAAATTCATGAATTGGTCGATGACGTGACGGTCGAACCAGGCAAGTGGAGTAGAAATACAGCGGAAAATGATTTTCTTTGTCACAAACAGCCAGAGTTCATCCATATAGAAACGGCGGTAAGCAGCACGATGCAGGGTTGCAAAACGACATGCCAGCGCATCGGCCACCGGTTGTTTCTCACGCGCATACATCCAGGTAGCCAAGGCTATGGACAATACCGCTACAACAATGCTGGTAGCAGCTACACTCCAATCGAGATGGATATCATACAACTCTCCATTGGAAGAAACAAAATGTCCGAAAGGTATAAAGCCGGCAACCAGAGTTACTGCAGCCAGAAACATCAGTGGGAAAGTCATGGCAAGCGGACTTTCATGAGGTACATGTGCTGCATGAAGTTCCTTGTTTTCTTTTCCCCAGAAAATACAATAATACAGACGGAACATATAAAAGGCTGTCATTCCTGCAATCACGGTCATCACCCAACCTATTGCCGGACTAAACTGGAAACAGGCTGTCAGAATTTCATCTTTCGAGAAGAATCCGGAAAAAGGAGGAATACCTGCAATGGCCAGACAGGCTATCAGGAATGTGATATGCGTAATGGGCATGTATTTTCGCAAACCGCCCATTGTCGACATTTCGTTACTGTGTACGGCATGGATAATGCATCCGGCTCCTAAGAACAGCAAGGCCTTAAACATGGCATGAGTAAACAAATGGAACATGCTGGCCATATATCCCAATCCTCCTTCGTGAGGATGAGCAGCTGTACATACTCCAAGTGCAACCATCATAAAACCAATTTGAGAAATGGTAGAAAAAGCCAGCACACGTTTGATATCGCTCTGCACACAGGCAACGGAAGCTGCATAGAAAGCTGTAAAGGCTCCTACCCACGCTATAAGATGTAACACGTTGGGGGCAAAGCCGATAAACAGAGGGAACATGCGGGCTACCAGATATACACCGGCTACTACCATGGTAGCAGCATGAATCAAGGCACTGACAGGGGTAGGACCTTCCATTGCATCGGGAAGCCAGATGTGCAAGGGAAACATGGCACTTTTTCCGGCTCCACCTACAAACATCAGTCCCAATGCCCAAGGCAATACCATTCCGGCCTTCATCAACTGCTCCTGTCCCGGAGTGAATGTAAAGGTCTGCATATAATAACCGTAAATCAGGATACCAATCAAGAATCCCAAATCGGCGAAACGGGTTACGATGAAAGCTTTCTTACTGGCTGCAATGGCTTCCGGCTTGGTATAATAAAAACCGATGAGCAAATAAGAAGAAACACCAACCAATTCCCAGAACACATACATCTGGAAGATATTAGTAGCGACTACCAACCCGAGCATGGAGAATGTAAACAAGCTCAGAAAAGCGTAATAACGCTGAAAGCCTCTCTCTCCTTTCATATAACCGAATGAGTAGATATGCACCATCAGACTGACAGTACTGATGACAACCAGCATCATCACAGAGATCGGATCGAGCAAAATACCCATATCAATATGCAGCGAACCGGTGAACGGCAACCATTCTATATTATAAGGAGTAAGCGTCGGGAATACGCCTTCGGCAGTACGTCCTGCAGTAAAATAATTCCAGGCAGTGAGATAACTGAGAAAAGTAACTCCTGCCAGCGATGCCGTACCAATCAGTCCGGCTACCCGATGCTTCATGTACATGCCAGTCAGTCCTAATATCAGGAAGCTCAGTACCGGCAGTAAAAGAATCAACACTGTATATTCCATATTCATCTATATTATCCTTTTAAATCGGTGATATCGTCGGTCAGAACCTGACGGATATTCCGATATACATTAATAATAATGGCAATTGCTACAGCTGTTTCGGCAGCAGCAATCGCAATACCGAACAGAGCAAAGAAATGTCCTTCCAGTTGTCCCGGGAAAAGATAGCGGTTGAATACGGCAAAATTGATATTTGTCGCATTCAGCATCAACTCAACTGAAATAAGCAATGCCAGCAGATTTTTACGGGTAAAGAATCCGTAAATACCACAAAACATCATAATGGTACTGATAACCAAATAATGTATGACGTGTACATCTAATTCTAATTCCATAATAAAATCCTCCCTCTGTTTAATGTTTACGTGCAATCAGAATACCGCCAATCATACAAGCCAACAGTAATACACTGGTTACTTCGAAAGGCAATACATACTGATATTTTTCTGTACCAATCAGAGCCAAGCCTATTTCACGGACAGGTAATTCCACTCCTTGTGGTATCATATTCAATGCAAATCCATTGGTAAATACCAAGAAGAGTACCAATCCGGCTCCGACAATACAAGTCAGCAACATACTCCACAACTTAGGACGACTGATTTTGTATTTCATATCCTTGTCCGAACGGGTCAGCAGGATAGAGAATACATACAGTACCACAATACCTCCGGCATATACCATCAATTGTACGGCACCCAGAAAAGTATACCCAAGAATGCCGTATATACCCGCAGTTCCGAATAAGACAAACAGCAAGTAAGTGGCTGCACGGAGAATCTTACCCGTAGTAACAGCCAGTACCGAACATGCGGCAATCATAACTGCTACCGTATAGAAAACTATTTCTTGTAGTGTTATTCCCATAATTTCTTCTATTTAGTGACTTATCATTTTTTAGGAGCAAGCGAAGAACCTTCATTGTTTAGCGTCAGAAGTAGTTTTTCCTTCTCGAATACAGCATTCTCAAAATCATTGGTAAACTTGATTGCTCCGTGCGGACAAGCATTGACACACAGTTCGCAAAACATGCACGAACCTAAATTGTATTCGTACTTAACCAGCACTTTCTTTTTCTTTCCTTCTTCATCTTCACGTGTTTCGGAAATCACTTTAATGGTTCCGTTCGGACATGCCATCTGACAAAGTCCACATGCTATACAGTGATGATGATTTTCTTCATCGTGTATCATCACCAGTTTTGCACGATGACGCTCTGGTATGTGAAGAGTGGTATGACGATTTTCCGGATATTGCTCTGTGACATTCGGCTGAAGAAAAACCTTCATAGAGGTACGCATACCAATCAACAGACTTTTTATACCCGAAGCATATCCTTTTATATATTTGCTAAAACTATTCATACATCACTTCTTTAAAAAACTAAACCAAAAACCTTACATACAGCCATAAGTAATAATACTACCAAGGATAAAGGCATGAGATATTTCCATTCCAGTGTAAGTACCTGGTCGATACGCAAACGTGGAAATGTCCAGCGGATCCACATCAGCAGGAAGACTATTACGAAAGTCTTGCCCACAAACCATATCACACCCGGAATATAATCCATAACAGCATTGAATCCATCTAAACCTGCAATATGCAACGGCATCCATCCACCTAAAAACAAGGTAGTAGCAATACCGGCTGTAATAAACAGATTCAGGTATTCTGCCAGATAGAAGAATCCGAAGTGCATACCGGAGTATTCAGTATGATAACCGGCAGTCAGCTCCTGCTCTGCCTCAGCAAGGTCGAACGGAGCACGATTGGCTTCTGCATTACCGGCAATGAGATAAATAATAAAGGCTGCAAAAGCTGGAATGTGTCCTTTAAAAAGATTCCATCCGTCTTCCTGCCCGCTTACAATGCCTTGAATATCCATTGTACCGCTCATCAAAACCATTGTCAGTACTGTTATACCAATAGACAGTTCATAACTGATAATCATCGCTCCGCTTCGTACCGCACCGATAATGGTATATTTACTGTTACTACTCCATCCGGCAAGCAATATACCCAACACTCCAATGGAAGAAGCTGCCAATACGAAGAAGATACCAATATTCATATGAAGAATTTCTCCTCCCTTATTCCAAGGCAAGCATGAAAAAGTAAGGATAGAAGCCAGTATTACCAGAAACGGTGCCAGGTTATATAGCAAATGGTCTGAATTCTTCAGTTCAATAATTTCCTTGGTCAGAATCTTGAATACATCTGCAGGCACTTGGAGCAAACCACCACGGCCTCCCACACGGTTCGGGCCAATACGACATTGAAAAGCAGCACAAACCTTGCGCTCCATATAGATAAGAATAATAGCAAGTACAGCATATAGCAACAAAATTACTACACCAACTACCAATCCTTCCAGAAAAATAGCCAATCCTTCGGGCATCACGCTGCACAAAGCAGAATGGATTGCCATAAAAAGTGGCTGAAGATTATAATAATCTAAAAATGACTGATTCATATTATATTCTATATTATCTTTATTTATTATCTGTCAATATCCGGAATCACATAGTCTAATGTACCCCCGATTGCAATCAAGTCGGCAATCTTGTTTCCCTTACATACGGTATCGAGGGCATGTACCAATGGAAGACCTGTACTGCGGTAATGCAAACGATAAGGACTCTTATCACCGTGGCTTTCCAGGAATACATCAAACTCTCCACGACTGGTTTCTACAGAAGCAGAATAGTTTCCTTCCGGCAACTTGATAATAGGTTTTGTCTTTACCCGGAATTCTCCTTCAGGAATATTATCAATAAGTTGTTCGATAATATGGCAAGATTCCATGATTTCATCCATACGAACCATATACCGAGCAAAGCTATCGCCTTCGGTATAAATAATTTCCTTAAAGTCTACCTTATCATACATTGCATAAGGATGATGCTTACGTACATCGTTTGCCCATCCGGAAGCACGTCCGGTACCTCCTGTAGCTCCCAAAGAAACAGCATCTTCCTTACTTAGCAATCCGACTCCTTTTAAACGGGTAGTAGCAATTACATTACCGGTAAAGATATCATGATAGTCTTTGATTACACTTCTCAGATGAACGATAAACTCTTTTACCTTCTTTTGGAAATCAGGGTGCAAATCGGCCTGTACTCCACCAATCACATTGTAGTTTTGTATCAGACGTCCTCCTGTGGTTTCCTCGAAGATATCCAGAATCATTTCTCTCTCGCGGAACCCATAGAAGAATGGAGTCAATCCTCCCATATCCATTACCAGACAAGAGTAAAACAACAAGTGAGAATCGATACGTTGAAGCTCATCCATAATGGTACGGATATATTGTACACGCTCTGGAATATCCAGTCCCATTGCCTGTTCAATACACATACACAGTGCATGACGGTTCTGATGAGCACTCAAATAATCCAAGCGGTCTGTCAATGCCAAAGTCTGAGGGTAAGTCAGACTTTCATTCATTTTCTCAATACCACGGTGGATATATCCGCAAATAGGGTCTACTTTACAGATAGTTTCTCCTTCCAATGAAGTTCTTAAGCGCAATACTCCATGAGTAGATGGATGCTGAGGACCGATATTTACAACAAAGTCTTTCTGATCGAATACAATATTTTTACGACCGCAAATCGTTCCATCAGGCTTCAGAAAATACTCATCGGTTACATCTGCATTCTCCTCGTTCTCCATATTCAACGGATTGGAGTTCATATCATAATCTTTCCGAAGCGGATATCCCTTCCAGTCTTCACGTAAGAACAAACGGCGCATATCCGGATTGTTCAGAAAACGGATACCGAAAAAGTCGAACACTTCGCGTTCTTTGATTTCCGCTGTTTTCCACAAGTCACAAACAGAAGGAAGGAATGCATTCTCTCTGTCAAGAGTAGATATTTTCAATGCTACCCGTTCATATGTCTGGCTCGATTCCAAATAATACAATGCACCCAAGCCTTTTTCTCCCCAATCCATCCCCACTATATCGCGAAGATAATCCATTGGCGCTTCCTTATCTGCACGCAGCATCTCTGCTACTCGTCGAAAGTCATCAACTTTCAATGTAATCACCGGCTCACCGGTCTCACTACATACAGCTTCAGGAGCTATGGCTTTAATTTTATCTATTAATTCCATAATCTTTTTTAATGAAAAAATAATACCTAAAAGAAGAACTTTATATTCTACTCTTCTTTCTTTTCTTTTCGGTTTACTCCACCCAGAAACTTTTCCACTTTTATTTTACGCTGCAACTGCATCATTCCATAATAGAAAGCTTCCGGACGAGGAGGACATCCCGGAATAAAAACATCTACCGGAATAATCTTATCGATTCCATTCACCACATGATAAGACTTGACAAAAGGTCCTCCACTGATAGTACAACCTCCAACAGCCACTACATATTTGGGTTCTGCCATCTGATCGTACAAACGCTTCAATACCGGAGCCATTTTATGAGTAATAGTACCCAGCACCATAATCATATCAGCCTGGCGAGGAGAGTTACGGGTTACTTCAAAACCAAAACGAGCCATATCATAACGGGCAGCTCCCAAAGCCATAAATTCTATTGCACAACAGCTTGTACCAAAAGTCAATGACCACAAAGAATTACTTCGTCCCCAGTTTATCAGTTCATCCACAGTTCCGACAACGACACCTGCTCCATTACGGTTCAACTCGTCTACCAGACGTTCCAAATAATCGTTGTTTTTAAACTCTTCATACTTCATCGACCGGATAGCAGGTTTCTTTACTTCCATTCAAGGGCTCCTTTCCGCCAAGCATACGCCAGGCCTAAAATTAGAATCAACAAAAAGAATATCACACTCACAAGGGCGTAAACCCCAACCTCGTGTACAACTACCGCCCAGGGAAACAAGAATACCGTTTCGATGTCGAACATCAAGAACAAAATAGCGAACAAATAATATCCTACTTTAAACTGTACCCAAGACTGTCCACGAGTAGGAATACCACATTCATAAGGTTCGCCTTTCTGCGGATTGAACGAACGAGGTGCAATAAGTTTGGCAGTAGTCATAGCCAACACCACGAGTGCAATAGCCGTCAGAATAACGACAATTAAAAATGTAAAAAACATATATCTAAGATTTTAAATGATACGATACAAAATATTTTTCTACAAAACGCCTTTGCAGAAAAACATAAAGAGAAGTCTTAGATAGTATTTAGATCAGGATTCGTTCCAGTGTATAGATATAATAATCAATACTTCCACCCATATACGGATGAGTAGAATGAGTCAACTTATATAATTTATTGAATAGAGAGTCTGTCTGCCTGAATAGAAAAACATTTATACTACGCAGCAAAAATTTAAAATCATTAGTGCTACCAGAATGATAAACAGATGAATGCTGCAACAAATCGGCATATCGAGAAGAAAGAAGATAATTGATACAAGACTGAATATCGTGCGATGTATCCTGTGCTACTACCTGTTCTTGAGGTATAACCTCCTCTTTAACAAGTTCCATACCACCAGTAGTCTGATTCATACACGACATAGTATTCCCTATCACATATATGGTCAAGGTCCATAGACATAATACGAATACTTTCATCCACTTTCTCATGATTCTATCTGTTAAAAGTGAAGCAAAGATAAGAATTTATTTCGAGTAGAATCAATTACATCCTATAAAATATATTTTCGAACACACTTTCACAAAAATCATCCAATACAATCCTGCTTTTTCTTCCCGTTTTAAAGAAAGGCTTCTTCAACTTTTTTATAGTACCAAGCCACGATTTATCATTATGACAGATCAATAAAAATTTTCCATTCCTCTTATTGTAAAAAGGAATGGAAAACCCATTAATTAAAAAACTTCTCCAGCTTCTTTATCATCATTCCTAAGCAGAATACCACTACATGGTCATTCTCCTGAATATTTGTATTACCAGTTACCAGAATACCCTCACCGTTGCGAATCAATCCACCGATTGTTGCACCTTTCGGCAAACCGGCATCCTTTACTTGTACCTTTGTGATACGTGCTCCCGGTTTCACGACAAACTCTGCTACATCGGCATTGGCAAATGTCAGACACTTTACATTCGAGACATCAGCATCCAACATCATCTGATAAATATGGCTGGCAGCAATAAATTTCTTATTAATCACCGTACCGATATCCAAGCTTTCTGCCATGCTGATATAATCCACATTTTCCACTTCTGCCACAGTCTTGGTTACTCCCATCCGTTTAGCAGCCAGACAAGCCAGGATATTGGTTTCCGAGTTTCCAGTCAGTGCAACAAATGCTTCTGTATTCCCGATACCCTCTTCCAAAAGCAGTTCCATATCACGTCCGTCCCCGTTGATAATCATCACTTTATCATCCACAAGTTCTGTCAGACGATTACAACGGTTCAAATCACTTTCTATAATCTTTGTCCGCATATATTCCGGCATATACTGCACAGTACGCACCGCAATACGGCTTCCTCCCATAATCATTACATTACGGATATCCGCATAATGTTCCTTACCGGCAATTTTACGGATATACGGAATATACTTCTTTGTTGTAGTAAAATATACCACATCATTCAGCATAATCACATCGTCGCCTCGCGGAATAATAGTTTCCCCTCCTCTCTTAATAGCTACTATATGGAAAGGAATATTTCTACCTCCCAGTTCGTGCAACGATACATTAAGGATTTCGGCAGTTTCGCGCATCTTAGTACCAATCAAGACTAAAGCTCCTCCGGCAAATTCCCACCACTGGCGTATCCAACTCATCTTGACTGCATCCACAATGTCCTTTGCTGCCAGCATTTCCGGGTAAATCAAAGAATGTACCCCTAATTTAGCAAAAAACTCCTTGTGTTTAGGTAAAAGATACTCATAGTTATCTATACGTGCTACTGTTTTCTTGGCTCCCAAACTGGTAGCCAACATACAGGCAGTCATATTCTGACTTTCATTAGGCGTTACAGCAATAAACAAGTCTGCACCGGCTACTCCCGCCTCTTTCAAGCCGGAGATAGAAGTCGGAGACAAGTCTACAGTCATCAGGTCCAGATTACTTCCTACCTTACTCAACTTTTCCTCATCCTCATCTATCAGAATAATGTCTTGCTTTTCCCCTGACAAGAGTTTGGCCAAGTGCGTACCTACTGCTCCTGCCCCAGCAATGATAATTTTCATAAGTTCAGCGTTTGAATTAATGTATTATATATTCCCGTTTGGTCAATACCGCAAATAGCATACAGTTCTTTTACTGCACCATGCTGTATAAACGTATCTTCAATACCCAAACGTTTCACTGTGGGTGTATAACCATTATCGGACATAAACTCCAGCACAGCACTTCCCATGCCACCTTTCAGAGTTCCATCTTCTACCGTCACAATCTTTTTGAAACGTCGGCCCACCTCGTGCAACAGCTCTTCATCTATCGGTTTCAAGAAACGCAAATCATAATGTGCTATCGAACAATTATTATTCTTCTCGGCTTCTTCTATTGCCTTGGCAGCCACATTACCTACCGGACCAATGGTAATTACAGCCATATCGGTTCCATCTTTCATCTTACGTCCCTTACCTATTTCAACAGCTTCAAGCGGACATTTCCAATCGGTCAGTACTCCTCTTCCACGCGGATAGCGGATTACAAAAGGTCCCTGATTAGGCAACTGAGCTGTGTACATCAGTCTTCTCAATTCCTTTTCATCATAAGGAGAAGAAATTATCAAATTAGGTATAGGACGAAGGTAGGCCATATCGAACACGCCATGATGCGTAGCTCCATCCTCTCCTACCAGTCCGGCACGATCCAGGCACAACACAACATTCAGTTTCTGTATTGCTACATCATGAATCACATTATCGTAGGCGCGCTGCATAAACGACGAATAAATATTGCAGAAAGGCAACAATCCCTCCTCTGCCATTCCTCCGGAAAACGTAACAGCATGACCTTCGGCTATACCTACATCGAAAGCACGGTCGGGCATCGCCTTCATCAGTATATTCATGGAGCATCCGGTCGGCATTGCCGGTGTCACTCCTATAATTTTATCATTCTGTTGAGCCAGTTCCAGTAAAGTCTGCCCAAAAACATCCTGAAACAAGGGTGGCATTCCTGTAGTATCAACAACAATGCGTTCACCAGTTTCTTTATCAAAAATACCAGGAGCATGCCACAAAGTTGCAGCTTCTTCGGCCGGTTTAAAACCTTTTCCTTTAATAGTATGTACATGCAGCAGTTTAGGGCCTTTCATCTCCTTTATTTCGCGCAATACTTTTGTCAAAGCTTGTACATCATGTCCGTCTACAGGACCGAAATAACGGATATTCATTCCCTCAAAAATATTCTGCTGCTGGGTGATTACCGATTTAAGGCTATTGTTGAAACGTATGAGGCTTTTTCTACGTTCCTCATTCAAGATTCCCCAATGATGGAACATCCGTGAAACACTATAGCGTAAACGGTTATATCCTTCCGAAGTCTGAAGATTCAGCAAATACTGCTTCATACCACCTACACTCCGGTCGATGGCCATATTATTATCGTTGAGTATAATCAGCAAATCATTGGGAGTACCCGATGCATTATTTAACCCCTCAAAAGCCAGTCCCCCACTCATTGAACCATCTCCAATAACGGCTACAACTTTACGGGATTTCTCTCCTTTTCGGGCTGCAGCAACAGCCATACCTAAGGCAGCTGAAATAGAATTCGAAGCATGTCCGCAGGTAAAAGTATCGTATTCACTCTCCGAAGGAGAAGGGAAAGGACACAATCCGTTCAGCTTACGGTTTGTATAAAATCTGTCTCGCCGTCCAGTCAGTATTTTATGCCCATAAGCCTGGTGCCCTACATCCCAAACTATACGGTCGTAAGGTGTATTAAACACATAATGCAAGGCTACAGTCAGTTCTACAACTCCAAGGCTGGAACCGAAATGTCCGGGATTACGAGACAGCTCGTCAATAATCTTCTGACGAAGTTCACCACAAACCTCCGGCAAAGCCTCAGCAGGCAGTTGTCTCAAGTCATCCGGACTATCGATTTTATTTAATAATTCGTAAGAAGTGGGTGATTCCATCCGATTTTATTATTCAATTAATCGTACAAAAATAGTATAAATATATGTATTGTGCTTACATTTGCAGGGCTTTTTTAGAACATGGGAATAAATCTTGAAGTTATGGAGTTTAGAACAAAAGTTGAATTACCAACCGGGCAATGGGAAATACGACACTCAGACAAGCTTATGTTGTGGGGCTCCTGTTTCGTACAAAACATTGGTAAGCAATTGTCCGATAACAAATTTACCTGCGACATTAATCCTTTCGGCATTTTGTATAATCCCATGTCGATAGCAAAAGGACTCGAAGAAATTGCCACAGAGAAAACATACACAGAGACCAATTTACGTTTCGACAAAGGCATGTGGTATAGTTTGATGCATCATGGTTCTTTCTCCAGTCCGGAAAAAGAAGCTTGCCTGTCAAAAATCAACGAACGAATACGGCAAGGAGCCGCTCATCTTCGCCAATCCGACTGGCTGATAATGACTTGGGGAACCGCTCGGGTATATCAATGGAAAGAAGATGGAAGCATTGTAGGCAATTGCCACAAATTGCCGGAAAAACTATTCGAACGTCGTTTACTCCATGTAGAGGAAATTGTAGAGCAGTACCGAATATTACTTCCTCATCTCCGTTCATTGAATCCCAATCTACAAATAATATTCACAGTCAGCCCCATCCGCCATGCCAAAGACGGTCTTCATGGCAACCAGCTCAATAAAGCCGTATTACTTATCGCCATAGAGAAACTGTGTAATCTCTTTTCATTTTGCCATTATTTCCCCTCATACGAAATTATGATGGATGAATTGAGAGATTACCGTTTTTATGCAGACGATATGCTGCACCCCTCTTCTTTGGCTATAGAATATATATGGGAGTGTTTTGCACAAACCTATTTTAGTCAGAAGACTTTACATATAATAAAAGAATGGAATGGAATACGTAAAGGATTGGAACATCGCCCATTCAATGAAGATTCAGACGCATATCATAAATTTTTAAGTCAAATTCTGTTAAAGATAGAAGGGTTAAAAGAAAAATTACCGTACTTAGATGTACAAAATGAAATCACATTATGTCAAACTCGATTGAAGAAATAGCTTCTGTTATAGGAGCCAAACGCATAGGAAACCATCCAGCACATATAGACTGGATTCTGACAGACAGCCGGTCGCTTTGCTTTCCGGAAGAAACGCTGTTCTTTGCACTAAAGACAAAAAGGAACGACGGACATAAATATATAGCCGATTTGTACGAACGTGGAGTACGTAATTTTGTAGTCGGCACACTGACCACCGAACCCGACTCTTATCCCGATGCCAACTTTCTGGTAGTGGGAAGTCCGCTTAAAGCTTTACAACGCCTCTCCAGCCGCCATCGCGAACAGTTTCAGGTACCCGTAGTAGGCATTACCGGAAGTAACGGTAAAACCATCGTAAAAGAATGGCTTTATCAGATACTCAGTCCGGAACGTATCATTACACGTTCACCGCGCAGCTACAACTCACAGATAGGAGTACCTCTCTCTGTATGGATGATGAACGAACGTACAGAACTAGGTATATTCGAGGCCGGTATCTCCGAAATGGGGGAAATGGAAGCTTTGAAGCCTATTATACAGCCTACTATTGGGGTACTCACCAATATCGGGGGGGCTCATCAGGAGAATTTCACATCATTACAAGATAAATGTTTGGAAAAACTGCAACTATTCAAAGACTGTGACGTCATTGTTTACAACGGTGACAACGAGCTGATAAGCAGCTGTGTATCAAAATCACTGTTCACAGCCCGCGAAATTGCCTGGTCTACCAAAGACAATGAACGTCCGCTGTTCATAGAAAGCATACAAAAAGATGACACCGGTACCACTATCAAATACCGGTATTTAGGATTTTTCAAAGAATACCGCATCCCGTTTATCGACGATGCTTCCATTGAAAATTCCTTGCACTGTCTGGCTGTAGCATTATACCTTATGGTATCTCCCGAAGACATTGCCAAACGTATGCTTCATCTGGAACCTATCGCCATGCGACTGGAAGTAAAAGAAGGCAAGAACGGGTGTATCCTCATCAATGATAGTTATAACTCCGATTTTGCTTCGCTCGACATTGCTCTCGACTTTATGGCACGCCGCACTGAAGACAAAGAACGCAAACGTACACTGATACTTTCCGATATACTGGAAACCGGACAGTCCGGCAAACTGCTTTACCGACAAGTGGCTGAACTTGTACACAGCCGGGGAGTAAACCGTATTATTGGAGTAGGCGAAGAAATTTCAGCTTCGGCTTCACGGTTTGAAATCGAAAAAAATTTCTTCCGTTCCACTTCCGAACTAATCGAATCGGGTATTCTTTCTACACTAAAAAATGAAGTGGTGCTGATCAAAGGAGCCCGTATGTTCCACTTCGACCAGATAACAGACTTACTGGAACTGAAAGTACACGAAACCATTTTGGAAATCAACCTGAATGCGCTGACAGACAACCTCAACTTTTACCGTAATAAGTTGAAACCGGAAACAAAAATGGTATGTATGGTAAAAGCATCTGCATACGGGGCAGGTTCGTTTGAGATTGCCAAAACATTGGAAGACCATCGTGTAGATTATCTGGCTGTAGCTGTTGCCGATGAAGGAGCTGAACTGCGGAAAGCCGGCATCGGAAGCTCCATCATCATCATGAACCCTGAAGTCACTGCATTCAAAACCATGTTCGACTACCGGTTGGAACCGGAAGTGTATAGTTTCCACTTATTGGAAGAACTCATAAAGGCAGCCGAACGTGAAGGAGCAACCAACTGTCCTATCCATATCAAGATTGATACAGGTATGCACCGTTTGGGATTTGCCCCAACTGATATGCCGCGGCTTATCGAACGATTGAAAAGACAGTCTGCCGTTATCCCCCGTTCTGTATTTTCACATTTAGTGGGAAGTGATGCCGAACGCTTCGATGCATTTACACGCCGCCAGATTGAAACATTCGAACAGGCAGCAGCCGAACTGCAGGCTGGTTTCAGCCATAAGATTCTGCGTCATATCTGCAATACGGCAGGTATCCAGCGTTACCCTGGAGCTCAGTTCGATATGGTTCGTTTGGGTATCGGATTATACGGTATTGATCCATTCACAAACCAGATGTTGCACAACGTTACCACACTCAAAACCACAATTCTGCAAATACATGATGTGCCAGCCGATGAAACCGTGGGATACAGCCGCAAAGGAGTATTAAACCGCAATTCACGTATTGCCGCCCTACCGATAGGTTATGCCGACGGACTGAACCGACACTTGGGCAACGGAAAAGGCTATTGTCTGGTAAACGGCCAGAAAGCTCCTTATGTAGGCAATATTTGTATGGATGTATGTATGATTGATGTGACTGACATCGACTGCAAAGAGGGAGATAAGGCTATTATCTTTGGCGATGAATTACCTGTCACTGTACTTTCCGACATACTCGATACTATTCCATACGAAATTCTGACCAGCGTATCGGAACGAGTAAAACGAGTGTATTATCAAGACTAATTCCTTAAAATCATAGTTTCATTCACACATTATAGCCAACGACATCGGTTGTGTAGCCGACGTCGTTGGCTATACAATCAGCAACGGCGTTTTTACATTCAACGACGCCGATTTTAAAACAATACCTTTCGCTATCTTTCAATAAGACAGAATGCAGCTCGGGATAGCCAAACTGAAAAACTCTGTTTTTCGTTTGTCTCTCCACTCGCCTTTGCGTATCTTTGCATATTGCAATTTATACCATTCTATTAGTATGTCCGACAGTAAATATATATCCATCAAAGGAGCTAAGGTAAACAACCTGAAAAACATTGATGTAGACATTCCAAGAAATAAGCTGGTAGTCATTACAGGACTGTCCGGTTCCGGTAAGTCTTCTCTTGCTTTCGATACCCTGTATGCCGAAGGCCAGCGTCGCTATGTAGAAAGCTTGTCTTCGTATGCCCGCCAGTTCTTGGGACGAATGAGCAAACCGGAATGTGACTTCATCAAAGGGATTCCGCCCGCTATTGCCATCGAACAAAAGGTTATCAGCCGCAATCCCCGTTCAACCGTCGGTACATCGACTGAAATATACGAATACCTGCGTCTGCTTTTTGCCCGCGTAGGACATACTTTCTCGCCTGTAAGCGGACAGGAAGTCAAGAAAGACAGCCCGGAGGATATTGTCAATTGCATGTTATCATACCCTAAAGGTACACGATACACAGTACTGACTCCTATTTGTCCGAGAGAAGGACGTACGATAGCCGAACAGATTGAAATTGACATGAAGCAGGGATTCACCCGACTGGAAGTCAATGGCGAAATGATTCGTATCGACGAATATCAATACAAAGAGGAAGATACTGTATATCTGCTGGTAGACCGCATGAGTTGCGACGACAGCAAAGATGCCGTGAGCCGACTGACCGATTCTGCAGAAACTGCTATGTTCGAAGGTAATGGTGCATGTATGCTACGCTTCTATCCAGCCGAAGAGGAATCCCGTCTGCACCGTTTCAGCACCAAGTTTGAAGCGGACGGTATTACTTTCGAAGAACCCACCGACCAGATGTTCTCGTTCAACTCACCTGTTGGTGCCTGCCCTACCTGCGAAGGATTCGGAAAAGTTATTGGTATAGACGAGCATCTTGTCATCCCCAATCGTGCACTGAGTGTATACGATGGTGCGGTGATGTGCTGGAGAGGAGAAAAAATGGGAGAATGGCTGACAGAGTTTCTACGCGAAGCGCCGGCACACGATTTCCCGATATTTACTCCATACTACGAACTTACTAAAGAACAGAAAGACTATCTGTGGCATGGTCCGAGAGAGAAAGTTTGTATCGACTCTTTCTTCCGTATGCTGGAAGAAAATCAATATAAAATCCAGTATCGTGTAATGCTGGCACGCTATAGAGGAAAAACGGTTTGCCCCGAATGTCAGGGAAGCCGGTTGAAAAAAGAAGCTTTTTATGTAAAAGTAGGCGGACGCTCCATTGCCGAACTGGTAGAGATGCCTATCTACGACTTGAGAGAGTTCTTCCGCACCCTACAGTTGAACGAGCACGATGCGGCTATCGCACGTCGTCTTCTGAATGAAATAAACAACCGTATCAACTTCCTGCTCGATGTAGGATTAGGCTATCTGACACTGAACCGTCTGAGTAACTCACTTTCGGGTGGAGAAAGCCAGCGTATCAACTTGGCTACTTCATTGGGAAGCAGTCTGGTAGGTTCGCTATATATCTTAGACGAACCCAGTATCGGTCTGCACAGCCGTGACACAGACCGCTTGGTAAAAGTATTGCGTCAGCTGCAGGAATTAGGTAATACGGTAGTAGTAGTAGAGCACGATGAAGAAATTATCCGTGCTGCAGACTATATCATCGATATCGGTCCGAAAGCCGGACGTTTGGGAGGTGAAATCGTATACCAGGGTGATATGAAAGACTTGCAGAAAGGAAGTAACAGTTATACGGTGAAATATCTGCTGGGAGAAGAAACCATCGACCGTCCGCTTACACACCGCTCATGGAATAATTACATCGAAATAAAAGGAGCCCGCGAAAACAACCTGAAAGGCATTGATGTACGCTTTCCGCTGAACGTGATGACTGTAGTTACCGGAGTAAGCGGCTCGGGTAAAAGTACACTGGTACGCGATATTTTCTACAAGGCACTGAAAAGAGAGTTCAGCGAAGCCACAGACCGCCCGGGAGAATTTATCTCTATGAAAGGCGATTTGTCGATGATTAAGGACATTGAGTTTGTCGACCAGAACCCTATCGGAAAGTCTTCGCGCAGTAATCCTGTCACTTACATCAAGGCTTACGACGAAATACGTAAACTGTTTGCCGAACAGCCTCTTTCCAAACAAATGGGATATTCAGCCGGTTATTTTTCTTTCAATACCGAAGGCGGACGCTGTGAAGAGTGTAAGGGAGAAGGTACCGTTACTGTAGAAATGCAGTTTATGGCCGACCTTGTACTGGAATGCGAATCGTGCCACGGAAAACGGTTCAAAAATGAAACCCTGGAAGTGTGTTATGAAGGCAAAAACATTTATGATATATTGGAAATGACTGTAAACCAGGCCATCGAGTTCTTTACAGAGCACAAACAGAAGAAGATTATCAAGAAACTTCTTCCACTGCAGGAGGTAGGATTGGGGTACATCAAGCTGGGACAGTCATCGTCTACCCTATCAGGGGGAGAGAATCAGCGTGTAAAACTGGCTTATTTCCTCAGTATAGAAAAGGCTCAGCCTACGATTTTCGTATTCGATGAACCGACTACCGGACTTCATTTCCATGACATCAAGAAATTGCTGGAAGCTTTCGATGCCCTCATCAGCAGAGGACATACAGTCGTTATTATCGAACACAATATGGATGTGATTAAATGTGCCGACTATATTATTGACTTAGGTCCGGAAGGAGGAGACAAGGGAGGCAATCTGGTAATTGCCGGTACTCCAGAAGAAGTAGCACAATGTGGTGCCTCTTATACCGGCCAGTATCTGGCAGAGAAAATGTAAAACAGAATAAGCAAGCAGACCTGATGGAAAGAGAAGTTAATCTTCTGTCGGGTCTGTTTTTTTTATGCAATTGTCACATATACCTTTTATCATATAATTGACACTTTGCATACGAAAATTTTCGGGAAGGCTGATTAATGGAATCTGGATATTCTTAAAACAGAAGGTACGATGACACCATTCGCAATAAAAATGAACATGCATATCTTCGATACTACAAGAATCTTCATTCTCGCATACCTCATATTTGGACGAACCGCTTCCATCTTCCATCTCGTGTACCAGATGATGTGCCAAAAACAAATTCAATGTACGGAAAATAGTCGACTTATCTACAGTAACCAGCTGTGCTTCCAACTCAGACAAAGACAAGGCATACGAACTCTCCATCAGGGTACGCAGTACCAAAATACGCACAGCAGTAGGCTTAATCTGCTTTTTTTCCAAGCGTTGTATATAAAAAGAAACTTCGTTCATCTGACTGACTCTTTTTGCAAAGATAAGGAATATACTATGCAATTCAGTTGCAAACCTGATGGCATAAAAAAAGAGAGGCTTAATAACCTCTCCGAATCAGATTCATAAACTCTTCACGCGTCTTGGCCTGATTGAAAGCTCCGGTAAAATCAGAAGTAGTAGTTACAGAATTCTGCTTTTCTACTCCACGCATCTGCATGCACATATGCTTTGCTTCTACCACTACCATCACTCCCAAAGGGTTCAAGGTTTCCTGTATACATTCCTTTATCTGCAATGTCATACGTTCTTGTACCTGCAGGCGATGCGAAAAGATATCTACCACACGAGCAATCTTGCTTAATCCGGTAATATATCCGTTTGGAATATAAGCTACATGAGCTTTTCCATAGAAAGGAAGCATATGATGCTCGCACATTGAAAAGAAATCAATGTCCTTTACAATTACCATCTGGCGATATTCTTCCTTAAATTTGGCTGCACTCAATACAGCTTTCGGATCAACTTCATATCCTCGAGTCAAAGTCAGCATGGCCTTAGCAACTCGTTCCGGTGTTTTCAACAATCCTTCACGTTCAGGATCTTCTCCCAACAAGGCTAGAATCTCCTTATAATGTGCCATCAGCTTCTGTACCTTTTCCTCAGGAAAACTAAGTAAATTCGTATCAATCATTATTCTAACGAGATATTAATTATTTCCTGCACTATTGCAGCTTCTTTAAACTCTCCACTTGCTTTCAGTTTGCGCATTGCCACATGCGCTTCTTCTATACTTTTAAAATCGCCAACCCGGCAAAGCCAGCGGGGAGACTGAAAATATGTATATACCGGCATATCCGGAAATAATTCTTTCATCTTTTCCGCTACTGCATGTGCTTCATTACGTGCTATACGCGAATTGTTTCCAGCATACACCTGTACACGGAATCCACGTGTTTTCAAAGCCTTCTGAGTACCTGCAGCAGTAGAAGGAACATAACGTAACCCTATCAAAGCCTTAATCTGCGCACTCTGATGAATAGTTACCGTACCTTCTCCGGGACGCTTCTGTTCAAGGCTTTCTACAATAGTCTGAGCACTCAACATGCCTGCCCAAAGAAAGGATATAAAGAATAAGATGTATCTCATCATTACCGGTTTTGTAGATAGTTAATAAAAATCCTCCTTCTTCCTCTTCCCAAAAGAGGAAGAAGGAGGGAAAAAGATTCGGTTAATTATTTAAATGCATCGATAATGCCTTTGAAGTCTTCTACTTTCAAAGCAGCACCACCAATCAAACCACCGTCAACGTCTGGGTTAGCAAACAATTCTTTTGCATTTGAAGGTTTGCAGCTACCACCGTACAAGATAGAAGTATTTTCAGCAACTTCCTGGCCATATTTAGCAGCAACCAAAGAACGGATGTGAGCGTGGATTTCCTGAGCCTGAGCAGGAGTAGCAGTCTTACCTGTACCGATAGCCCAAACTGGTTCGTAAGCCAAGATTACTTTACCGAAATCTTCAGCAGACAAAGAGAATACAGAAGCCAACTGTGCTTCTACAACTTCGTTCTGCTTGTTAGCTTCACGTTCTTCCAAAACTTCACCGATACAGAAGATAGGTTTCAAGTTGTTAGCCAAAGCCAATTTTACTTTTTCTTCCAAAATTTCTACTGTTTCGTGATAGTAAGCACGACGTTCAGAGTGACCCAAGATTACATATTCTGCACCTGTTGAAGCAACCATTTCTGCAGAAACTTCACCAGTATAAGCACCTGAAACTTTGTCTGCACAGTTTTCTGCACCTACACCGATTACAGCTTTGTCAACGATAGGAGTTACAGAAGCCAGGTGGATGAACGGAGTACAGATGATTACGTCGCAGTTAGGTTTGTCTGCAGCCAAAACTGCGTTCAATTCTTTTGCCAAAGCAATACCTTCTTGCAGGTTCTTGTTCATTTTCCAGTTACCTGCTACAATGTTTTTTCTCATTTCGTTTAAATTTTAAAATTAATATATCAAATTGGTTTATTATATACTTTCACTTAAACTTAGTTCGCTTTTTCCTCTTTGCCTTTTTCTTTCTGCTTCATTTTCCGGTTACGATAATTAAGCCAAGCCAGATCAGATAAAGTCAACAGTAAAAGAGGAGCCACAAACCATGCCACAACTTCTACAATTTTATGGGTTACAGTCTTTCTGTTTAACTTTCCTATCGGCAAGTCTTCCAAAGGCGCATTCAGCTGATATTCGTCGGGCAAACAGCCGTCACTCCATTTGTTAATAACCACACCTTTCTTCAGCAACATTAACCCCGGATTAGAACGAATCATAGTCTTCAGTGTGATATCATCCATTAAAGCAAAAGGATATTCTGCTCCAGTATACTCCTGCCACATGGCAATATCTTCATCTGATGAAGCTGTCACACACAGAAAACGGTAACCATGCTCTAAACTGTAATCATATACCTCATTTATCAAATCAATGTTACTGTCGTCAGCCAACGCCAACTGAGGAGCAACCAACAGAAATGTATAGTTTTCATCATCCAATACAATATCAGTCAAATCAGTTCCATCCTCCTGCGATACAATAGAAAAATCATGAATTGGAGGTTCGTATCCTTTTTCTTTTATACGAGTACGCGAATCTACGAAAACCCAAGTAGTGTCTGAAGAAGGGAAGTTGTCAATAGTAAACTCCTTTTCTACTCCATCTTTGGCATAAATAAAAGTCGTTTCGTATGTAGTAGGCTTTTTTCCTTCCGGAATTTCCATTCCTTTTCGTATATCAGCTCCAACATGATAAGGACGAAAATCAAAAACCGGCAACTTACTAATACAGAAGAACGTATAAAATACAATGAATACCGTACTATATAGAGCAACTAACCAATCGACTTTGCCTGTAACCAATCGTAATACCAGCTTTCTCCATTTAAATACAGAAATAGCAGCAACCAGTAGCACAATATTTTTCCAGAAAGTTTCCCAGTTAGTCAGAATAACAGCGTCACCAAAGCAACCACAATCGGAAATAGGATTCTCTATAGCCAGCCATAGTGTCAAAGGAGTCATTACAGACATCAAAAGAAGAACCAGTGAAGAAGCAATTCGACTACGGATTCCAAAAAGAAGATAAACCCCTAGAGCAAATTCAATTACCCCCATGAGCATAGAAGCCAAATAAACCAATGCATCAGGTACAAGATTTACCATGCCCCATGCCTCTAAGTAATCTGTAATCTTGTAAACTGTACCTAAAGGATCATTGGCCTTGACAAAACCGGAAAAAGTAAAGACTAGTGCCAACAGAAACCGGCAAAAATTTGTCCAAACTAAAACAGCTATATGTAAACGCTTATTCTCCAAATTCTATTTTAATCAATCCGAAAACTGAATAATTTATCATATCCATATAATTGGCATCTACACCTTCAGACACCAGCGTAGCTCCACTCAACGATTCAATCTGTTTGGTCCGATATATCTTCATCAGAATTAAATCGGTATATGAAGTGATGCGCATGCTACGCCAAGCTTCATCATAGTCATGATTTTTGGCAAGCATCAACTCTAATGCCTGATTGGCATATTTGTCATACAAATCGAGTGCTTGTTGCTCTGTCAGATCTTCTGTATCCGAATAGCCTAACTCCAACTGAATTAAACCAATAATACCATAATTTACAATAGCAATAAACTCTGAGCGTATGCCTTCGTTAATCAAAGCTACACCTTTCACTTCAATACTACGAATACGATTTGCCTTAATAAAAATCTGATCAGTAACGGACGACGGACGCATAATACGCCATGCAGCCCCATAATCGTGTAATTTCTTGGCAAACAAATCACGGCAAATAGCAATGATATGTTCAAACTGCTGTTTTGTTTCCTTCATAATACGTTCCGAATAGGCAGCAAAGTTACTGTTTTTTCAGCAAAAATTCTCATTTCAAATCGTGAAAATCACAAAACAAAAATGTCATTCTGAAAGAGAAAACATAAGCATTAAGCTTACCTATCATTCAGAATGACATTTTAAAGATGTATACAGATTAATTAATTTCCTTATTTCAAGAGCATCTCAACACTTGACCAATACGCAAAGTTGTAGTTCGTTTAATGCCATTCATCTGACACAAACGATCGATAGATACATGGTACAGACGAGATACTTTACCTAATGTATCTCCCTTACGAATCTTGTGATAACGAATAGCTGATTTTTCCGCTTCTGCAGCTCCCGACTTTCCAGCCTTCACAGCAGCTAAGGCACGTTTACGTTGCCAATCATAACGATTGGCTCCACGAATAAACAAATAATCATCCGCAACAATATCCTGTTTAGGGAAATCGAACATAAATTCCGGATTAATTACCTCACCCAAGAAACGGGTTTCGAAATGCAGATGAGAACCAGTAGAACGTCCGGTATTACCACCCAAACCGATAGGATCACCAGCCTTTACATATTCATTTTCCTTTACCATCTGTTTGGAGAGATGGCCGTAAATGGTTTCCAAACCATTGTCGTGACGGATTACCACATATTTACCATATCCACGACGCTCATACTTCACAATACGCACACGACCATCGAAAGCAGAACGAATCGTATCGCCAATATATACCTTAATATCAAGTCCATTGTGCATACGACGCCAACGAGGGCCACATTTAGAAGTGATTTTGGTATGGGTAGTAGGCATACAAAAGCCTGTCAAATCAATACGGAAACTATCTGGAACCTGAACTGCATTACCATAAGCATGCACACGGTCGTTACTCCAATTAGGATAAAGAGTGTAAGCTGGATATACAGCTTGCTCTGCTTTAATCTGGCGAACCAAAGCCAAAGAATCAACAGCTTTTAATTTTCTGTCAATTGGAGCTTGACGCGCCAGCAAATCTTGTCCTGAGGCATTTAAGCTGACAAAAGCTAAAGCTGCTACAGCGACGGTCTTAATACATTTTAATATCATTCCTCTTATGTTATTTCCCGACCTGTATCTATACTCAGTGAAGCATTGGCCTTTAGAAACTGAAACGTATCGATACAAGCCCACATTATAAAAATTCCATGTAACTATCACGAAAACTTGTTATGTTTCGCAAAAACTGTCTCAAAGATAGTTTTTTTCCATCAGACCGCCACGACGAATTAACTATTTTTTATCTATTTTCAGACCATAACAATGAAGATATGTCAATTCTATGTTTTTAAACATAAGAACGTTTTAAACAATGTATGTATCCCTGCTGATATACATCGCTTTTCTCTAATTTCATTTCTCTGAAACAGATGAATCTTTTCCTGAAAGAACAAATTTTCCTTCTTTCCACTCATACAATAGTGGCATTTCCCTCAAATAAGGAGCCAGTTCTTTTGCTGTTTCTTTATCAAGGTAATCAGGAGTAGTATATACAAAACGTAATGAATTCGTATCCTCCGACAATTCAGCCTTTAACATATACATATCTGCACGCATGCGCAAGTTGCGTACTGAATCAGTTTGAATTTCAGAAAGATCATTTCTATAAAAAGAATCTTCTTCCGGAAGAGTAAGAAAGGCCTCATCCGATAATTTTCTCCAAGACGTATCATAAAAAGAAATATGGCTGTCTGATGTAGGGGCCATATAAGTATGAACTACACAAAGAATCTTTGTCGAATCGTTTAGAGGGAGCAGCTTCATTTCAACTTCACTGGCCAAAGTCATCTTTATTTTCAAATAATCTGCTGTAAGTTTTGTCATTTCAGAGGGTTTACCAAAGCGATTCTTTACCTCAGCCTTCATATTACTGGCAAGGAAATCGCCAAAATCTTCCCTATTAACTTTCGTCAGTAAAAGAGAAAGTGAATCGGGCATAGTAATAAACAAGGACTTGATATCTTGTGCCTGTGTTGTCAATACACAAAGACACATACCAAGAATTAAAAGTATTTTTTTCATGAGAATATTTATTTTTTAATCGAGTCAAAGATACATATTCTACATTTTCCCACCAAATTTACCTGCAGTTCTTGCTTTGACTATACCAACCTGTAAATTATTTACAAAAAGCCTTTTCTATCTTTCAGCAGAAAAGGCTTTATAGTCTCCCCAAAATATCTTATTTCTTACGTTTTAAAAAATCGGTAGGACTTTCACCAAAATAATCTTTGTAGCACTTTGTAAAATAGGAAGGAGAACTAAATCCCACTTCATAAGTAACTTCAGCCACAGTTTTATCGGTAGAAGCCAACAATGCAGCTGCTTTCTTAAGACGGGCAATACGCAACAATTCATTAGGAGCATACCCCGTCAGTGCTTTTGCCTTTCTATACAATTGAACACGGCTCATGCCAATCTTATCTCCTAAATCCTCCACACTCAAATCAGGGTCACTTAAATGCTCATCAATCAACGCACGAAGGCGCTCTACAAATCCTTTATCCAATTCTGCTATAGGTTCTTTCCGAAGAGTCATCTTATCGGAAAAGAAACTCTGCAAACGACGTCTGTTATCAATTAAATTCCGCAAACGAACCTGGAGTAAACGTGCACTAAAAGGTTTTAAAATATAAGAGTCCGCACCACACTCATATCCTTTTACTTTCTGTTCATCCATTGTATAAGCAGTCAGCATCATGACAGGAATATGTGATGTCTGCAACTCAGACTTTAACTTACGACAGCACTCCATTCCATCCATTACAGGCATCATTACATCACAAATAATTGCATCAGGAACATATTTCATAGCCAAAAGTAATCCTTCCTGCCCATTGGATGCTTCTATGACAGTATACGTTTCTTGCAGAAGAATCTTCACATAATCTCTAACATCCTGATTATCATCAATTACCAGTACTGTTTCTTTATCACTGCATTCTACCGGCTCTGATACTGTTTGAAGCGTTTCCTGATCAGCAGAAAGCACAGCTCCTTCCTGAAGATTTTCTAGGACTATATTTCTTTCCACGTTATCATTTAAAACGCCTTGCTGTTCCATTGGCATGTCGATGGTAAAAATAGTACCCTTACCTTCTGCGCTGTCTACAGTAATACTGCCCCCATGCATTTCTACAAAAGCTTTTACCAAAGCAAGTCCAATACCCGACCCTGCATGATGTACATCTACCTGATAAAAACTTTTAAAAATATGCTGTACATGTTCAGCAGGCATACCAATGCCTGTATCTGAGACCCTATAACACAGCCATCTATTATTGTCCCGTTTGTAAACTGCAATCGAAACTTCTATCTTTCCATTTTCTGGAGTAAACTTAAATGCATTCGATAGAAGATTATAAGTAATACGTTCCATTTTTTCAGCATCAGCAATCATCACACAATCTTCTTTTTCAGTCTCAACTGACACGATAAAATGTATATGCTTACGATAAGACAAGGTACGAAAAGCCTCTGTCCATTCTTTTATGGTTTCAGCTATATTAAATTTAGAAAGAGTCAAGTCCAACTTTCCATTTTCAAACTTACGAAAATCCAGAATCTGATTAATCAGACGAAGTAATACAGTTACATTTTTCTGTACAATACGTAAAAGAAAGCGCTCATGTTCACCCAAGTTACCCGTTTCTACCAATTGATTAACAGGATCTGCAATCAACGTTAATGGAGTTCGGAAATCGTGTGAGACATTGGTAAAAAAAGCCAATTTAGCATGAGTAGCCTGTTCTAATTGCTCAGACAAATCCACCAACTGATCACGCTGTTCTTCCAAGCGTCGTTTCTGGTCGGAAAGTTCTTCATTCATTCTATTCTTCGTCCAAAAAGCACGTACCACAAAGAAAAGCAACAAGCCAACCAATATCAAAATAATAATACAAGCATACAACAACATCTGTTGTGAAGAATAACGCATCAAGTATGCATCAAGCCGTTTATCAAGTACCTCTATTTTCGAATCCAGCTGGCTGATGTGTGCAGTCTGCATTTGCATAATACGGGCATTTGCCCGATTGACAAGAGCAGTAGAAAGAATTGTCTCACGATTATATTTTTTCTTCTGCAAAATATTCATAGCAACCTCGAATACTTTATCCCCTCCAGTCGGATAAATAAAGGTTGCATCCAATTGCCCATTAATCACTTGCTCCACACCATGTCCTTCTCCTGCTAACGCATCAATGCCGACAAAAAGCATTTCCTTTTGTCGGCCTTTTTCCAAAGCTGCTTCATAAGCACCTTCTGCCATCCGGTCGTTATGAGAAACAACCATATCAATATGTGAATGGCAATTAAGAATAGAATCAAAAGCCTCTTTTGCCGACACTCGGAGCCAAGCAGCATCGGCAGAGGCTACAATTTTAATATCTGGAGTTTTTTTTAAAGCCGCCATTATCCCTCGATGGCGCTCCAAAGCTGATGTAGACCCATGTAATCCGGCTATTTCTACCAATTGTCCTTTTCCATGAAGTCTCTCAGCTATATAATTACCTACCTGAAAACCTATTTCATAATTGTCTGCTCCCACGTATGCCGTATATTTATCGGAATAAATTCTACGATCGACCAAAACAACAGGAATACCTTTATCATATGCCTTTTCAATAACCGGAGTTATGGCCTCAGCTTCGTTGGGAGAGACAATCAATAAATCAACACCTTTATCTATAAAGTCTTCTACATCTGCAATTTGTTTAGCATTATCATCCTTTGCGGTACAAATATCCACTTTCACTCCCGGATAAAACAAAGCTTCACGCTTTATTTCCTTGTTCATCTGTTCACGCCATTCATCATCGCTACACTGAGAAACACCTATTATATAATGTGCTTTTTGCGGAGTACATCCCCAGCACATCCATATACATCCGAAAATAAAAGCTAACAAAGAATATTTCATACCATTTTCATTCATGATAACACTGTTTCTACCTTCATTTTACCACACGATTTCTCAACTCCTGTGGCAACACGGGCATAGCACCGTTTTGGGTGCATACATAAGCAGACGTTTCTACAGCCAATTTATGAGCTTCTGTTACCGACAAACCTTGTAAAACAGAAGATACAAATGCTGCAGTAAACGAATCACCAGCTCCAACTGTATCGGCAACTTCTACTTTCGGAGTTTCTACAAAAGATACATGTCCTGGAGTAAAGACATAACTTCCGTTTACTCCACAAGTAAGGATCAGCATCTTAAGATTATATTTGGCCAACAATATCCAGCATTTGTCCTGAAGATCAATTCCAGGATAACCAAACATCCGGCTTACAGTAACCAGTTCTTCATCATTTATCTTCAATACATTACATTTCTCAAATGAATTGCAGAGAATCTCCTTGGTATAAAATCCCTGACGAAGATTGATATCAAAAATCTTCCAAGTATCTTCTGAAGGCATTGCATCAAGAAAACGATTAATGGTTTCACGTGATACAACACTACGCTGTGCCAAAGAGCCGAAACAAACAGCTTTTGTACATTGAGCCAAACCTTCTAAAGCAGGAGTATAAGGAATATTGTCCCAAGCCACTCCTTCTTTTATATCATAACAAGGAACTCCTTCCGCATCCAACTCTACCTGTACAGTGCCAGTAGGATATGGTACAACTTCTACCATTGCGCTAAGTTTCTTTTCACGGAAATTCTCCAAAATCTCCATGCCCAATTTATCATCTCCCACTGCACTTACTACCCGGCTCTCCAATCCGAATTGAGACACATGATACGCAAAATTAGCGGGAGCTCCACCTATTTTTTCCCCTTCTGGAAGCACATCCCACAATGCTTCTCCCATTCCTACGACGATTGTATTTTCCATATCTTGAATTCTATATAATCAAAGTTATATATTACTTTTTAATTTTCCATGTATAAAGGAGTAAATAAATCACTCCGACCATCATCACAGCTACTGCTCCATTCTGTCCTATGGCATCACTGGCAAATCCCATGAACAAAGGGAAAACAGTACCACCAAACAATCCCATAATCATCAAACCTGAAATTTCATTTCTTTTTTCAGGAACAGCCAATAAAGCTTGTGAAAAAACAATTGAAAAGATATTTGAGTTACCAAAACCAATCAATGCAATTGCCGCATAAATCACATATAGTTCATGAGATATAAACAACCCAATCATAGCTATCAACATACAGCATACGCTAAGAATAAAGAAAGAACGAGCAGATACTTTCTGTAAGACAATAGCTCCTGAAAAACATCCCAGTGTACGGAATATAAAATATAGACTGGTAGCGAATCCAGCTTCACCAAGTGACATTTCCAGACGTTCCATCAAAATTTTTGGAGCAGTTGTATTAGTGCCGACGTCAATTCCTACATGACACATAATGCCCAAAAAGCAAAGCAAAATAAACGGACGGCCCAATAATTTCAAGCAATCTCCAAACCCAGATGCTTGATCAGCTTTCTCTTCTTCAATCGGAGTTGCCCCCAGCCACAGTATAGCAATTACAGCTATAACCATATAAACAGGGAACAGGACTCTCCATCCCAATCCAAATGTAGGCATAGCCTGAGTAGCCCCCCACATCGCAATATAAGGTGCCAAGAAAGATGCAATAGCCTTTACAAACTGGCCAAAAGTCAAAGAACTTGCCAATTTATCTCCCGATATGATATTACTCAACAGCGGATTCAAAGAAGTTTGCATCAAAGCATTTCCTATTCCCAGTAAAGAAAAAGAACAAAGCATAATACCATAACTATCACCAAACACCGGAATAAGCAAGGATACAAAAGTTACAACCAAACTAAGTAGAACTGTTTTCTTACGCCCTATTTTATTCATCAGCAATCCAGTAGGAACTGAAAAAATAAGGAACCAGAAAAACACTAATGACGGAAAAATATTTGCTTCCGAATCACTCAGATTCAAATCCGCTTTTACATAATTTGATGCTATACCTACCAAATCTACAAAGCCCATTGCAAAGAAGCAGAGCATCAAAGGTATTAATTTAGCATACTTCAATTGTTGATTCATTGTTGTCATCACTATTAACTTTATAATTTATATTACATTTGTTCTGAAAATTCGATTACGCAACTTTGCAAAGACTTGTCTCCAAATACTTCCAGACCTACTTTCATTAAATAATCTCCAGAAACAACCTGATTATTCATCTTTAATACAGATTGGCAACCAGGCATCAGATTAATTTCTTCGACTTTATACATTTTATCAGGATTCAATCCCTGTACTTTAACTGGAAATACTTTTTCTTTAAAACGAGGATAAATATCATATGCAAACAATACAGCTTTTCGTCTATCTTCGCTGACATAGTTCACAGCCATGTGTGCACTCTTATAAGGAGAAACCAAACGATACTGTTTACCATCAAGTATAACAGAAGACAAACGTTTCCAATTGCTTATTGCAGTCTTACAATAAAGCAGCTCATCTTCCGACAAATCTTTCAGACCAATATCAAAACCTAATTTACACATAGAGGCCACATCGGTACGGAATTTTACAGAAGCATTCTTATTCCAGCTTGTTACATGTGCACACATTGCCTTAGCCGGGAAGAAATGAGAGAATCCCCACTGAATATAAATACGTTCTACCGGATCTGTATTATCACTACACCAAAACTCTGTAAAATATTTCAATGCTTCATAGTCACAACGAGCTCCACCTCCCGAGCACAGCATCAAAGGCAATTGAGGATATTTTGCAGATACACGCTTCATGACATTATATACCCCACGCACATGATCGATATAAAGACGTCCTTGCTTATTCTTCAAATAAGGTGAATAAATATTGGTTATCGGACTATTGCAATCCCATTTAAAATAAGCAAGTCCTGCATTCTCTTCCATCAGTTTTTCGACAACCGAATATACATAATCTTGTACCTGAGGATTACTCATATCAAGAACCAGCTGATTACGATAATAATAAGTTTCACGATTAGGATAACGGATAGCCCAATCCGGATGTTTTTCCATCAGTTCACTTTGAGGATTTATCATTTCAGGTTCTATCCAAATACCAAACTCTACTCCCGCTTCTTTAGCGTAACGTATTAGCGCCGGAACACCTCCCGGAAGTTTCTGACGGTTAGCTTCCCAGTCGCCAAGACCTGCATTGTCACTATTACGCGGATATTTGTTGCCAAACCATCCGTCATCAAGCAAGAACATGTCAACCCCCAAATCTTTCGCTTCTTTCATCAGTTCAGCCAATGTAGGTTCATCAAAGTTGAACGCAGTATTTTCCCAGTTGTTCAGCAAAGTCATACGTGTACCTTTACCATCTTTCAACTGATAGTTTCGTGCCCACTGCTGAAAATTTCGGCTTCCTTCTCCTGTACCCTTGCTCAATGTAAAAATAAACTCAGGAGTAGTAAAAATCTCATTTTTCTGCAACTCATATACCGATGCATATGGATTAATAGAAGGAATTACACGTAAGTTACCTACATTATCCACCTCAAAAGTAAATCGGAAATTACCGGTCCATCCAATTGTTCCCATCAATACATCTCCATCCTTTTCCTCCACCGGTTTTCCCAGTCCTACCATGAAAAAAGGCTGAACATGCATAGCGGCTCTACTTCCCAATTTTGTATCTATTACTTTTTTGCCAAATTGCAATTGCTGGCTGCTCATCTGTACTTCTTTTGCCCAGTCGCCACTAAACTCTGTCAGATAATAAGAAGGACTACTAAAGTAAAGAATCGTTGAAGCATAACGGGATAACAACAACGGTTTCTTTTCCTGATGTTTTATTTCGCTCCAAGTTTTAATGACATTTTCCTCCGGATAGGCTACATAATGAAGTGTCACTTCTACCGGATACTTATCATCACGAAGCAGAATATCTGTTTGAGTTCCTCCTGGCACCTGTTTTACCGAAGAAGACACATAATATAGCCATGCAGAAGGATTACCGTCTGCATGCATCATACTCCAGGCAGGTTCAAAAAAATCTTCATTTCCAGAGGTACTGCACACCTCCCATCCACGTTCTACAACGCTTGCATCAGATGCCGGGTGTACTCGCCATTCTAAATGCTCCAAATCGGATTCATTACGCAATTTCTCACCTAAATAAGACTGATATACTCTTCCATTCGGAGCTACTTGAAGTATCAAATCGGTTTGATTGGTAGAAATACGAATCAGTTGCTTTTCTGCAGCATACATCTGTAAGCTCATTAAAGCAGCAAAAACTAAAGTAAAAATATATTTCATGGTTCAGATTAATATATAATGAAGAATATGTGTTTCGGTAAAACAAATTCAGGTTTTAATAAAAACCTGAATTTGTAAAAGTTGAAGAATGTTTTTACATTCCCAATTTATAGATTTTCATATTACTAAATTCTGCTTCACCTCCTTCTGTATAGAAACGTAAAGTATCATACGGTTTGGTTGGGAAAACTAAATTAGTCATTGCAATACGTCCGCCATCTACAAAAATCTCAATGGAACATTTATCTACAAAAATATCCAAATGATAGGTCTTATCTTCACAGAGAGAAAGTGGTGCCCATGTACCTAAGGCAAAATCATTCTGATAGTTCACAGACAATGTTTTACGGTAATTGCCTGTTTCTTTTGCATGAACATCAAATTTTCCATTTCGTTTCAAGTCAACAATACCACTTTCTGTACGGTCCATCACCAGACGGCCTTCTTTCATATCCAAATAGATCTTTGATTTTTCTCCTTTTTCATTCATCAAATCAAAGCCTACCAAACGTGCATTACCCGGAGTTACATCCATTTCCAGTTCATAAGCTCCTTCCATCTTTGAAAAGACAGTATCCATCTCCAATTCACCTTTTACAGTAAAGTTTTCTATCGGACGTGCATCTTTTCTCAAACTCTGAGCTTCTTTCACAACATTAGCAGCCATATAGATTTGTCCATCTTTTGTATAAAGAGACAGTTCACGCGGCAAAGCATTTGCTCCACGATACTGTTTGATAGGAGTAATATTGGCATACTGCCAGTTGCTCATCCAAGGTACAGCAATCACTCTATCGCCTGTGTTTGAGAAACAAACTGTAGCATAGTGGTCTTTTCCATAGTCCAGCCACTTCACAACCTCAGGTTTGGTATCACATTTAAATTCTTTACCATCAAATTCACCTACAAAATATTCGGTAGCACTTCCTCCAAACATACATCCTGGATTGATATTGACAATCATCACCCATTTCTTATTTTCCGGATTGCCGTCTACAGCCAACTGTACAAAATCGGGGCATTCAAACTGATTAGGCTGTGCACCATATCCTTTTCCAAATCCACTTAAGAACTCCCATTCTTTCAAGTTGGAAGAAGAATAGAAACGCATTTCTTTATCGGCAGATACAATCATATACCATTTCTGTGCCGGTTCATACCAGAATACTTTAGGATCACGGAAATCTTTCAAGCCATCAAAAGGAGTCAATATCGGATTCTTTTCGTACTTAGTAAACGTACGCCCGTTATCGTTGCTATATGCCATACACTGAATCTGTCCGTGTTCATCGCTTGCAGATGTATAAAAAGCAATCATAGCATCTTTTCCATATCCAGCACTGTTACGATGATCGACAATAGAGCTACCTGAAAAAATATGTCCCAATGTATCGCGTGCAATAGCTGGTTTCAAATGTTCCCAATGAATCAAATCCTTACTTACCGAATGTCCCCAATGCATATTTCCCCATCTGGAACCATAAGGATTATACTGGAAATACAAATGATATTCTCCATCTTTATATACTAACCCGTTTGCATCATTCATCCAGCCATACTGAGGAGTATGATGATACACCGGTCTATAATAATCGGTATTAGTCACATCGAAGGTATCAGACAATTGAATATTCTTCCAGCATACAGCCTGAGAAGAAACCTTGTCGACAGTAACAGTCACTTCCTTTACATTCTGAGGAAGTTCAAACGGTACATAATATTCTATACTATCCACAGCCAAGCGGATATCCATTGCTACATCAGCCGGGCTTCCGGTATTCAGTTTCACTTTACCCTCACCACTTGACTCCTGCACCGGAAGTAACAAATATTTTGAAGGATTAGAAACACGGATCACAGTCAAAGAATCGCCTTGACGTTCCAACACCAAATTTCCTTTATCCGATTGGCAAGCAGTCATACCACACAACAGTGCCTGCGCTATAACTAAACTAAAGAAAGTACGTTTCATAGTATATATTCTATATGCTTTTAAAGATATCTGTTTTTATTTTCATTCAATAACGTTTTACAAGAATTCCAACCTGTTTTTACATAACAATCTATCTACCTTCAAACTTTAAAATTTAATCTGGGCAGAGAATTCGACAGTAAACGGACGGATATAACTACCAGCCATTACAGTATTGGCATACTGTCCTGCTTCCTCTTTTGTTACCAATTCAGCACCTGCTATACTTCCCTTCGCACCAGTCTGATTCAAGAAGTTGATTACAGTACATCCCAAAGAAAATTTCTTATTGACCTGCCAGTTCAAACCACCAAAGGTTTCCCAACGTCCGTTGAAATAATAAGCATCGTTGATATTAGCATAA
Source organism: Phocaeicola sp. HCN-40430 (assembly GCF_037890285.1). Classification (NCBI taxonomy): domain Bacteria; kingdom Pseudomonadati; phylum Bacteroidota; class Bacteroidia; order Bacteroidales; family Bacteroidaceae; genus Phocaeicola; species Phocaeicola sp. HCN-40430. Next base: position 46,237 of record NZ_JBBKBS010000001.1, on the reverse strand, counting down.
GTCTTGCTGAAATAGCGGAAGCTAGTCCATATCTTCAAATCGTCAGTAATCATATAACTAGGATCGATTTCAACAATTACTTGAGGAATTTCTGCTACGATATTTCCAGTTGCATTAATCTGTCCGACATAACCATCAGAGAACTTCACAGAAGTTTCATACTTCTTGTATGTAGGTTTCTGGTAAGTAAACAAGAAGTGCAAATTGAAGCCTTTAAACGGAGTAGCTACCACATCGGTTGTCCAACCCAATGTCTTGATGTCGTAATTAAGCGGAGCAGCCAAAATCTCATTCACACCATTTACTGCATGCTGCAAATTCAATGTAGAATTATTGTTGGTCTTAGAAATATAAGAGAACAAAGAAGTCAGACTCAACCAGTCGTTATTGAAATAGATTCCGGCACGTCCCAATGGTACAGAAATCTTATCTGTATTAGGTAAAGTAGCAGGAGCAAAATTTTCAATACGAGGATGCTGAGTAATATAGGTAAAGTCTCCGGTTAAACCGAATTTGTTAGTCAGCTTATAAGTAGCAGCAGCACTCAAAGCATAGTTAAACCAATCGTAGCTCATTGGAGCAGGTTCAACTTTTACAGCTCCCGAAGTGCCAGCTGCACCAGCCATATATCCGGTCTGATTACCATCTACATCATATACAGGAACAGCAGTTGCTCCAAGATAATAGTTGGCAAAACGTCCGATATAGTCACCATTGGCATTTTTTACTGCGGCATTGTTTCCACGAAGTGCCTGATACTCCAGACGTGCACCATAATACAAGTTCAATCTGTCTGTTATATCCCAGTCATGAGTAAAATAAACAGCCAATTTATTTTCATGACCTTTATAATATTCTGAAGCATTCTTATTGAAATCATAATAATATCCGTTTCCTCCGTAAATACGTCCTTCAGCTGTTGCATATGCAGGATTATACAAACGTACCGGATAGCTTCCGTCAGCAGGAACCGACTGGTCATACATTGTAGTATTAGATGCATAATCAATATCATAATACCATTCATTCAATCCTAAACGCCAAGTACCGTTAGACAATTTACGGGACAATTCTGTTGTAAACATAAACTCATCAATGAATCCACGGTTCAAGCAAGACATTCGGCTTTGTACATATTCACCTTGATACGGCATCATGCTTCCATCTGCAGCTTCATACTGGTAAGCAATAGAACTGTCTGTACGACGCTTCAGCTCCATCGGAGTCTGGTATACACACGAACCTGTTGCATGGTCATACTTCATCATTACTTTCCAAGCCAGTCCATTATCCCATTTATAGTTATTCATCAATAACCATTCACTTCCTTTATTCTGTACCGCATCGTAAAGTGTTGTTTTCTGCAATTCACCTGTACGCATATCACGATACATCATTTCATTGTCTACCGGAAGATAAGAAGTGGTTCCCAGGGCAAAACCGCCAAACTCTTTTACACTACCATCACCTACATATACAAACGGAGCAGACTGTGTAGCATACATGTATACCGGATGGCTGTTGCTATAATGATACATGGCTGTAAATTCACCACGGTTTTCATGATAACGCTTAGTCAGCGCAAATTTATAAATCTGTGTACGGTCTTGAAATGGAGTAGACTTAATTTTAAATGTTCCCGGATCAAAGTCCTGATATGCACTACCACTATAATACCAGTCCTTTGCAATTTCTCCATTGAGGTTAAGAGAAAACTCTTGCATACCAAAGTGATTGGTCTTATAATTTAAAGTACCATGAAATCCTTTTTCTCCAAGCTGAGTAAAAGAATTGACAGCATAACCAATATTACCTGTAGTAATGGCTGTTTCCGAAATTTTCAAAAGTCCTACGTGACTCAAGCTAGCATCAGCACGCCACAGAGAGTTTACGCTGTGAGGATTGGTTGCATAAGTAACAGGCATACCATTCTCCAGCACATTGACATCGGCAGAAGGAAGACCAATCTGAATCTCACGAGGACCGTTAGCACTAGCTGCATTCAACATCACATTTCGGTTTCCCTCTTCTTTAGAACTACTATTGTTTGATGATTTCTTTTCCTGTGCATATCCATTTGCACAAGCCACGGCGAGTAGTAACACGACTGCTCCCATACGATTGCATAACTGTTTCTTTTCAGTCTTCATAGCATTAAATACTTAGTATGAAAGATTTGTTTTTATCGACAGCAAAAGTAGGGAAGGGAATAGTTAAAGGGCATAAAAAATGTTTCATCCTCTTGCAAACCTGTTACATGAAACAAGTTTGCAAGAGGATGAAACATTTTTATCAACAGTGTTAAATTCCTATATCATAACAGTTTACGCCCTATTCTTTCACTTTATATCATCAAAAACTTTCTTTTCGGGTCTTACAGGTGGAAATAAGATATATACCCAGTAAAATAAGAGGAACACTGAGCCACTGACCGATATTAAGCGTCATATTTACCTCTTCTGCTACCTGAGGATTTTTCATAAATTCCAGTCCAAATCGTGCACCAAAGAAAATCAAGAGAGAAACTCCAGTTATCAGACCGATTCGCTTTTGAAGGTGAAATTTGTAATACATCAGCCACGAGGTCACTAACGCTATCAAGCAATAAAGCATCTCGTATATCTGAGTAGGATGACAGGCTTGTGCCACTCCATCCCGATTATACAATTCCTGCCATTCACGCGAACGGATAAACTCAAATCCCCAAGGCAAGGTTGTAGGATAGCCAAATATTTCAGAATTCATCAAGTTACCGAAACGAATGCACATACATACCACAGCTACAGCAGGAATCATACGGTCGAACAACCACCACACGCTTTTCTTTGTCACCTTCTTAGAATACCAAATCAACGCCAATATCAGTGCAAAGACTCCTCCATGGCTGGCCAGTCCACCTTTCCAAATCTTTAAAATTTCCATTGGATGTGCACCGTAATAATCCCATTCATAAAACAGGCAATGTCCCAAACGAGCACCAATAACACTACTTACAATGCAATATATAAAAAGTTTATCCGCCCAGTTATCCGGATACTTCTCTCTTTTAAACAGACGAGACATAAATTCATAGGCAAAGATAAAACCAAGTCCCCACATCAATCCATACCAACGGATTTCCAATGAGCCTATATGCACCAATACAGGATCAACATCCCAAACTATACTTCCTAACATGATTTTGATTTATTTTATAATGTATTTATTCGAGACACAAAGAAAAGAAAAAAAGCAGACTTAGCACGATTATTCACTTACAAAATACAGAAAATTTCGTTCTTAAAATTCTGTCTGCTGCATAACCGGGATATCAAGAAAAAACGGCTTCAAAGCAAATTACCCTGAAGCCGTCTGATTATTACAAGATTTCTTATTATCAGAATCTATAACCTACAGAAATAGAGAATGCGATGTTTTTGCTAGAAGCATCACCCCAAACATCTTCATAGTTCAAGGTATTCAAGAAACCATTCTGTCCTGTAAGATTTACCAAATAGCGGTCAGCGATTTCCAAACCGACACCATACTGAATACCCATATCAAATCTATTCATCAATGCTTTTTCAGCACCTTCTTCTTTAGAGAATAACTTGATAGATTCTCCTTCATCACTCATTTTACCAGCCAAACCACAAGCAAAATAAGGACCAGCATTTACAACTAACTTCATATTTTCGGCTACAGCAAACTTATATGCAGCCAAAACAGGAAGTTCTACATAATGCATATTGAATTTCACACCTTCAACCTTAGCTCCTTTACTTGCAAAATTCAAACCTGACTGCAAAGACCAGTTTTCAGAAAAAGCATAATCCATACCTACACCAACAGTATAACCAACTTTCAGTTTGGAATCTGTAGTTTCAGTCATGTTAGTCATAGACATACCGGCTTTTACATCCCACTTTACCTGAGAAAAACCAGCCAAAGCAAACATTCCCAATACAGCTGTCAATAAAAACTTTTTCATACTCTTTTTAATTTAGTTCAGATCCGCCCCTTAGATCTTAGTTCATTGTTTTATCTCAGAGTGCAAGGACTATCTTTTATTTCTTTAAGAAAAAGTCATAAAAGAAGCACCCTTCGTTTGTATTTTTTAGCAAAGTTATATATTTATTTCACATAAAAAATATTTCATATTTTAAAATTTACACTATAAAACAAAAAAACGCAACTATCCTATCTAAAATAGCCACTATGCAATCATTTTTTGTGACTACACACAAAAAAAATGGCAGTCTTAAGTCAAAAATCAACCTAAGACTGCCATTTCAAAAAAAGTAAGTAAGCTATTTATAGTTTTACGGTTTTCTTAACTGCTTTTGATTCATTGTGCAAACGATCCAATGCTGTCACTATATAACGATACTTTGTCTTCCCGTCTTCATAAGGAAGTTTATAAAAGGTATTACGAGTAATTGATACAATATGTGAAGGATCATCCAAGTTTACCTTTTCTTTCTTTTCGAAGCGATAAACCACATACTGCACAGCTTCATCCATTTCATGCTTTGCTTTCGGAGCAGTCCAGAACAAGATGTAACCGTCTTCTGTCCATACCGGTTTCAACTTCCTGACCTTTCCCGGAGCTTTATCATCTATAAATGGAGACAAAGGAATCAATGCCGGATACTTATGATATTCTTTTACCAACATATCACGATAGTTACCTACATTTTCTACTACAGCAGCAGCATACCACTGGCAACTTCCCTGCACAGTAGGCAAAGAACGCTGCAGGCGATACTTCGCAGGAATCTGACTCTGATTAGGATTCATAAGATCGGCTTTGGTCACAGTGCGGTTTACATCTTGACCAATAAACAAAGGACGGGCAGCCGAATGTCGCGCCCACCAGCGAATCAACGTATCATAATCTGCAGCCGGATGACCGATTTCCCAGTAGATTTGAGGTATGTTGTAGTCTACCCATCCATTGTTCACCCACAACAGAACATCTGCATACAAGTCATCGTAATTCTGCAACCCATTGGTTCTACTTCCATTCGGATCGTTCTTCTGGTTACGATAGATACCAAAAGGAGAAATACCAAATTTTACCCAAGGTTTAGCTTCACGTACAGTTTCGTGAATTTCTTTAATCAACACATTTACATTATCACGACGCCAATCGGCCTTATTAAGGAAACCACGTCCATAAGCAGCAAAACTGGCTCTATCCGGAAACTCCTCACCCGGATTAGGATAAGGATAAAAATAATCGTCCATATGAATGGCGTCGATGTCGTATCGTGTTACGATATCACGTACAATCTTACAAATGTATTTACGCGATTCCGGATACCCAGGATCGAAATATAGCTGTCCGCCATAGTTGACAAAAAGGTCAGGGTATTTATTGTATGGATGAAGAGGCGACAGCGCACCTGTTCCTTTTGTCTTTGCACGGTAAGGGTTAATCCATGCATGAAGTTCCATACCACGCTTGTGACATTCTTCTACCATAAACTGTAACGGATCCCACGCCGGAGAAGGAGCTTTCCCTTGTACTCCAGTCAAGAAACGGCTCCAAGGTTCATATGACGATTTGTACAATGCATCACATTCGGCACGCACCTGAAAAATAATAGCATTGATACCGGCTCCTTTCAGATTGTCGAGCTGGCTGATTAGTGTAGCTTTCATCTTCTCGGTTGGCATACCTTGAAACTGACCGTTCACACATTGAATCCATGCTCCGCGAAATTCTCGTTTAGGTGCCATAGTCTGGGCTGAAAGAGTTGCCATTCCACATAGCCAGGCTACAATAAGCACTAAAAATGTCTTTATTTTCATATTATTATAAATAGTATACAACAGCCCGCAAAGATAAAGAAAAAAAGTATATCAAGTGCAGCATAAATGACCAAATCGGAAAGAACATCCCAATACACTTCCAAAAACATCCGATACCTAAGAATCACTGCGAATTAAACAGTAATTTGTTATGACTATATGAGCAAAATAGCTACTTTTGTAACAGTATAAAAATGAGAATAGAATAACATAATAATAAACTAAAATAAATAGAACTATGTATCCATTAAAATTTCAGCCAATTTTAAAATCAACCATTTGGGGTGGTGAAAAAATTATTCCGTTCAAACATCTTGACTGCCAGCAGGCACAAGTAGGAGAAAGTTGGGAAATCTCGGATGTACCGGGCGATGAATCAGTAGTAGCCAATGGAGCTGATGCCGGTAAAAACCTGACACAGATGGTAAACGAATATAAAGGAGCATTGGTAGGTGAAGCAAACTATGCACGCTTCAACGGTAAATTCCCATTGCTTATCAAATTTATCGATGCACAGGATGACTTGTCTATCCAGGTTCATCCGGACGATGAACTGGCAATGAAACGCCACAACTCTATGGGTAAAACAGAAATGTGGTATGTAATCGACAATGCAAACGGCAAAGCTCATCTTCGCTCTGGTTTAAGCAAACAGATTACTCCAGACGAATATGCAGCAATGATTGCAGACAATACAATCTGTGATGCATTGGCAGACTATGCGGTAAAACCGGGTGACGTATTCTTCTTGCCAGCCGGACGTATCCACAGTATTGGTGCAGGATGTTTTATCGCAGAAATCCAACAGACTTCTAATATTACTTATCGTATCTACGACTTCAACCGTAAAGATAAAAACGGTAATACACGCGAATTGCATACAGAACTTTCAAAAGACGCTATCGACTATTCAGTAGAAAGTGACTATCGTACCAACTATACTCCGAAACAGAATGAACCGGTAGAATTGGTTACTTGTCCGTACTTCACTACTTCTGTATACGACCTGACAGAAAACATGAACATGGATTATAGCGAATTGGATTCTTTCGTTATCTACATCTGTATGGAAGGTGCTTGTACTGTAACAGACAACGAAGGCAATACTGTAGAAATGCAGGCTGGAGAATCTGTATTGTTCCCTGCTACTACAAAAGGACTGGAAGTTGCTCCTAAAGGACAGGTTAAATTCCTGGAAACTTACGTATAAGACTCATTTTTCCACTCATAATTAACAAGACGAAGGAATCTGTTTTTCTAAAACAGGTTTCTTCGCCTTGTCATAAAAATTGATATCCATGAAGAAATACACATCTTTGTTTTGTACGCTTGCCCTAGGAGCAACAATGTTCAGTTGCTCTTCCGAACAAACACCGCAAGCAATCGATTACACACAATACGTAAATACATTCATCGGAGCAGCCGATAACGGACACACTTTCCCGGGTGCTTGCCGTCCTTTCGGTATGATTCAGACCAGCCCGGTTACAGGAGCTATCGGATGGAGATATTGCTCTGAATATGTATATGAAGATTCACTGATATGGGGATTCACCCAGACTCACCTGAACGGAACCGGATGTATGGACTTGGGTGATATTCTGGTAATGCCGGTTACAGGCAACCGCCAGCGCAACTGGGACGGATACCGTAGTCCTTTCTCTAAAAAAAGCGAAAGTGCTACACCTGGATATTATACCGTAACCTTAGACCAGCCGGGAGTAACAGCCGAACTGACTGCTACCACTCACACTGCATTACACCGTTATACATATCATAAAGCAGATTCTGCCTCTGTACTTATCGACCTTCAGCACGGACCGGCATGGAACGAAAAACAATATCATTCGCAGGTAAGTATATGTGAAACCAATTGGGAAAACGACAGCACCCTGACCGGACACGTAATTAATAAGGTGTGGGTAGATCAGGTATACTACTTTGTAATGCAGTTCAACCGCCCGGTAATCAGCACTGTCAACCTGCCGATGGCTGAAACAGAAAAAGGACAGCGCATCGTAGCTACATTCGACATGAAACCGGAAGACCAGCTGATGATGAAAGTAGCATTGTCTACTACTGGTGTAGAAGGTGCAAAAGCCAACATGGCAGCAGAAGTAGCCGGATGGGACTTTGAGGGAGTTCGTCAAGCTGCAAAAGACGAATGGAACAGCTACCTGAGCCGTATCGAAGTAGAAGGTACACAGGATGAAAAAACCAACTTCTATACAAGCTTCTATCATGCATTGATCCAGCCGAATGAAATCTCGGATGTAGACGGTAAATACCGTAATGCACACGACGAAGTAGTATCGGCAACCGGAGGTAAATTCTATTCCACTTTCTCTGCATGGGATACTTACCGTGCTGCGCACCCGTTCTATACCTTGATGGTACCGGAACGTGTAGATGGTCTTGTAAATTCATTGGTAGACCAGGCTGAAACCATCGGTTATCTTCCTATTTGGGGATTATGGGGTGGCGAAACTTTCTGTATGATAGCCAACCACAGTGTATCTATCATCGCAGAAGCGTATGCCAAAGGATTCAGAGGCTTTGATGCGGAACGTGCTTTCAATGCCATCAAACGTACCCAGACTATATCTCACCCGCTGAAATCGAACTGGGAAACCTATACAAAATATGGTTACTTCCCTACCGACCTGACAGAAGCTGAATCTGTTTCATCGACTTTGGAAAGTGTATACGATGATTATGCAGCTGCCGATATGGCAAAACGTATGGGGAAAGAAGAAGATGCTGCTTACTTTGCTAAACGTGCAGACTACTACAAGAATCTGTTCGACCCTTCTACAAAATTCATGCGCCCGAAAAAAGCTGACGGTACATGGAAGAGCCCGTTCAACCCAAGTCAGGTAGGACACTCTGAAAGTGTAGGTGGAGACTATACCGAAGGAAATGCATGGCAATATACCTGGCATGTTCAGCACGATGTACCGGGTCTGATTGCATTGTTTGGAGGAGAAGAAGCGTTCCTCAACAAGCTTGACTCTGTATTTACAGTGAAACTGGAAACTACACAGGCCGATGTAACCGGACTGATTGGACAGTATGCACATGGTAATGAACCAAGCCATCACGTAACTTACCTGTATACTTTAGCAGGACGTCCGGAACGTACTCAGGAACTGGTTCGTCAGATTTTCGACACACAGTATCTTCCAAAACCAAACGGTTTGTGCGGAAATGACGACTGCGGACAGATGTCTGCATGGTATATGTTCTCGGCTATGGGATTCTATCCTGTAAACCCGGTAAGTGGTGAATACGTATTCGGTGCACCTCAGCTTCCGAAGTTCACACTGCATCTGGCCGACGGAAAGACATTTACCATCATAGCAGAAGGCTTGTCGAAAGAACATATGTATGTAGACAGTATCACATTGAACGGAAAACCTTATACCAAGAACTATATTACTCATGAAGATATCATGAAGGGTGGAACATTGGTATACAAGATGAAATAAGGCTTCCGCTCGTTGATTATACAAAACTAAATGCCCCGGCAAAGAAAGTTTTCTTTTGCCGGGGCATTTAGTTTCAGTAGTCTTTTCTAATAAGGAAGAAATTGTACACAAACAGGTTTGGGCATTTTAATACGCTTTCCAGTATCTTTCAATAGACCGCTTTCTTCCTCCCTTTCATATATCTGAATCTCGTTTGTATCCCGACAAGCCACCAACAGATACTTTCCATTAGGAGTTATATTGAAATTACGCGGATGGATTCCCGTTGGCTGATACCCTACCTTATCTAAGGTACCGTCTTCCGAACTGATTTCAAATATAGCAATACCATCCCCTTTCAAACGATTCGATGCATAAAGGAACTTTCCATCCGGAGAAAGATGAATATCAGCACTTCCCCGAGCATCCAATGTATCGGCTTTAATATGCTGAATGGTATCAAATCCGGCTTCATCGTACGACAAGCCTATAACTTCCCCCGACAATTCGGTGAGCAGATAAGCGTGTTTACCGTTTGGAGCAAAACAAAGATGACGAGGACCACAACCTGAGGGTAAACAGATATCAAAAGTATTCTCTTTTTCCAGTAATTCCGATTTTCCACCCTCTTTTACCGGAAAGACATGAATACGGTCTGTTCCTAAATCGTTAGCCAACAAGAAACGTCCGTCGGGAGTAAACTGTACACAATGTAAATGAGGCTGCGACTGACGCTCCTTATCCGGTCCGCTACCTGTAAAATTAATCGTATCGCCTGCTTTTAATCTTCCATTTTCCTCTAAGGGGAAAACAGATATATTACCTCCCATATAATTGGCAGTCAGTACAAAGTCTTCTTCCGGACTCAATGTCACATAACACGGAGCTCCTCCTTGTGTTAACTGAGTATTCATCAATACCAGTTTTCCTGTCTGCCTGTCAAAAGACACCGCATTTACAGTAGAAGAAGCCCCCTCGTCTTCACCCACCACATAAATCCGGTTTCCATCTGTAGATGCAACCAAGTAAGAAGGATTAGAGACTCCTTTCAACCCACTCACATATACAGCTTCTCCGGTTTCCTGATTGAACTGATACATCTGTACTCCCTCATCAGCTGCCGAAGCATAACTTCCCACACAGAGATAAAGCGTATCTCCTGTTTCTGCAAGCCCGACCGCTGCTTTCTGCTGACTTCCCATACACGCAGAAAGACAAACGATTCCTGCTGCCAACCACTTTATTTTTTTCATATACTTAAACTTTGTTCTTTTTCAAAATTATACAATTTTCCAAGAAGCATTGGATAAATCCATTCTTTTTTCATATCTTTGCAAGAAAGAAATACTTCATCATTCGGGGTTGACTGGTTTTGACAGCGAGAGATGTGGTATGTAAGCATGCAGTGCGTCAGTGATTTGCACTATAATCTCAGTTACTGAACTATTATCTGGCAACGAAAACTATGCTCTCGCTGCTTAATCGAAGTACAGTAGATTAACTTTATTTCTGCCACAGTGGTAGAAACGAGACATTGCTCAAAAGCTCTTGTTCCGAAGCGTTTGGTAAAGCGATGCAGTAAAATCGGGAATAGTTTTGTTCTTGTCTTGCGGACAAAATGAAATTTTAAAGACTAAGGTATAAGTGGGTGGCTCTGGTCTTGCTTATGCACGAAAACCGAAGGCAGAGATAAGCATGTAGAAAGCATATGGCTTCCTTGTTTGGACGAGGGTTCGACTCCCTCCAGCTCCACGAATGGAAAATGAGACTGTTTCAAGATAAGCTTGAGATGGTCTTTTTCTTTTTTTTATTTCAGACCGGATTAGCGGTTTTATATACACTTCTAAAACATACATATTATCTGTAATATGAATTTATGATTCCTTTTACGGATTTAAACCGACGACGTCGGATGCACAATCGGCGACGTTGAATATACAGCCGACAACGACAACTCTACAGCCAACGACGACAACTAAAGCATCCGACACTCATCATCGTCTTTTCATACTGTATCCATTAGGAAATAATCACTTTTCCTATCCGAATCCGAGCTAAAACATAACCATAAAAAAATCCGACAGGCCTGCTTTATTCTCGATTCCACTGATATGAAAATCAATCAGGTGTGCTACAAAATAGGAATTGAAGACAGTTATTATTTTTCAAGGCTGTTTCATAAAATAATGGGTATATCACCTAAAGAATACCGGAAAAAACAGAAGGGATAGTGTATATATTCAAAAGGGTATAGAATGGGCTTGGAAATACCTTTATCAGAAAACTTCATTTCTACTGGTTACTATGCTCACCTTTTACGTATTTTTGTCCCTCAAATATTGAATTCATCTGTATCCAACAACTATTAAAATATATACTAAGATGGAAATTCATGCAGACCAAATAAAGCTCAATGTACAGAAAAGAATTGTATTGGTCTCTTTTGTCATTCTGATAGCCAAGTTTATAGCTTATTATGTAACCCATTCGGTTGGTGTACTGACCGATGCACTGGAAAGTATTGTCAATGTAGTGGCAGGAGCTGTAAGTCTATACAGTCTGCATTTGGCCATGCAACCACAAGACCGTAACCATCCTTTCGGACACGGAAAGATTGAATTAATCTCAGCCTCATCAGAAGGTATCCTGATTATTATTGCCGGCATTATGATTATCTACGAAGCTGTAAAACGCTTGTTTTTTCCTGTAGAAATTCAAAAGCTGGATATTGGTATTTATATCATAGCCTTTTCTGGTATAATAAATTATCTGTTAGGAACCTATAGTATCCGTACCGGCAAGAAGCATAACTCTGTAGCTTTAGTAGCAGGAGGTAAACACTTGCATTCTGATACATATTCTACCATCGGACTCGTAATTGGTCTGTTGGCCTTATTCTTCACCAAAATATCATGGATAGACAGTGCATTGGCCTTACTATTTGGAGGCATTATCATCTTTACCGGTATTTCTATTCTACGACAGACCATTACAGGACTTGTAGACCATGCTGATGAGCAATTACTTGGTGAAATGGTTACTGTTTTAAATGAAAACCGCCAACCTGAATGGATTGATATCCACAATACCAAGATTATCAAATCGGGAAATTACCTTTATATCGATTGCGACCTTACTGTTCCCTGGTATTATACAGTAGAAGCAGGACATAATTTAGGAAGTCAGTTGAAAAATGTATTAAATCAAAAATATGGGAATAGAATCCAGCTCACTATCCACATAGATCCCTGCAACATCACCTCAACCAATAAGTGTAAGAAATGTATGCTGACAACATGCCCACATAGAAAAAGCAACTTTACGACACGAGAAAACATGGACATTCTGTCGTTTACAGACAGTGAACTGGAGAAGTCTTGATCGCTACTTTCAGATATAGCAATAAAATTATCGTAGCCCCGCAATACTAATACTGCAAATCTACGATAATTTTATTGCAAATTCAATGCCATTACTTCCAGACAAATAAATTGCCTCTTTGAGTAAAATTCATTGGCTTTACAAACAAGGAACCGAAACAAATTCAGCGTCAGGATATTCCTTTACCAATAATGTACGAATATAGTCTTCAGTATCACGGCGAATCAGTTCATCATCCGATACCGGATACAGGTTATACATCAGTGTATGCAAGCGAATGCCTCTTTTACGGATTGCCTCCAGACTCAACAGAGTATGATTAATACTGCCCAAACGGCCGGATGTAACAAATATCAACGGATATTTTTTTTGAGCAATATAATCGATAGTCAGCAAATCACGTGTCAACGGTACCATCAATCCTCCTGCACCCTCTAATAAAACTGCATCATACTTTTCACTTAATGCCTCAGTAGCACGTTCTATTTTATTGAAATCAATCGCACGCTGGTCTATCTCAGCAGCAAGATGAGGAGAGCAAGGGTAAGTAAAAATCTCAGGCATGGTCAGCCCCTCCTTATCTTCCGGAAGCAGACCTGTCCCCATCAACTTACGGTGTAACTCTATATCTTCCGACAGTTCTGTATTTCCAGTCTGAATAAACTTCTGTGTAATGGTACGTATTCCGCTCTTGTTCCATTCACGAGCCAGATAACCGGTAGCATAACTTTTTCCGATATTTGTATCAATACCACTGACAAAATACACATTCTCTTTCATATCTTTTACTTTTTAAGTTGACATATTACATATATAGGATGATAGGTAAGCGGTACCATACCACCTTCCGATGCATAACGACTTGAATAATGCATGCAAAAAGCATCCAGCTTACCCCGTGTCCATACCCCAGAGCGGATACCGGTAACACCTGTTTTTTTAAGATGCTTCAGTACAGCCATCGGCGATTCGAAAGAAAGCCGGAATACTTCTTCATGACTATACATCAGATGAAAATGAGGTTCCAGCTCACGCTTCAGTTCTTCCAAAGAAAGATAGTTCAATGACACCGAAGATAGTGAAGCTATTTCCTGCATATTCATTTTTCCAAAAGTACTGAAAGCCAAAAATCCTTCAGGTTTTAGAAAGCGGGCGCATCTGGTAAGAAAAGCAACAGGATGCTCAAACCATTGTATTGCCGAACAAGATACAATCATGCCCAGGTTCAAGGGAAAACAAAGTTTCTCGGCATCTCCCATCAGAAAGTCAACTTTTCCTTCCGGCAAATCGGAAAAACAGGTCTGTACCTCCGGACAAATATCATTCAGAAACAACTGTTCAGGTGAATGTTGCTGTAAATACATACGGGTAAACATACCAGTACCACACCCTACCTCAAGAATCTTATGCTGATCCGCCTTCGGCACATAAACACTTATACGTTCTACCATGCGCTCGGCAATAGTACGCTGCACCGAAGCTGTCTGCAAATAACTACCGGTAGCACGTGCAAAACGTTTTCTGATTAAAGTTTTATCCATCCTTCTTCCTTTCCCGACAATAATCTGTCGAACAGACACTCATCATAATGAGCGACATCTACCTTTTTCATTTCTACTCCCTCCCAGGCTTTTTGCTGATTGTTTACGGGAAAAATCAAATCCTGCAAACCAACAATGGCTTTATCCCAATGAAACGTCGGAGTATTTTTTGCCTGTACTTCCTGTTTCAACGCAGCAAGTTCTTCTCTCAGTTCTTCCAACGGACGATACGGCTCATGTGCAAGAAAAGCTTTGACTCCTTCCTGAGTACCACACATGCGGCGGCGAAAGCGTACTAAAGTCTTTTCCGAGAAACCTTGTAACGTACCTTCGAATATGGCATGCGGAATGCCTCTTTCGTCATCTATCGGATAAACGGTACCATTCACAGCCAGACTTCTTACTATCGGCCAAGAACCATTAGACAATATATGTCCGGCAACCCAGACTCCCATCGACCATGCCATCACATAAATCTCCTGATACCCCTCAAGGTATGCTTCATCAAAATCTAAAGTACGATAATCGAAGCACAACAAATAATCATAACCTTGTGGTACAGGACGATGGAACAAATATTCGTCTGCTCCCCACCCGGCAAAGAACAAAAGCAAGCGAGGATTTCTTTCCCGTTTTAAAAAGAGCTGTTTCATACAGTACGAGGTGTTATGTTCTGAACAAGCGAGTTAATATCTTCTTCGGTTATGGCTACCGTAAGCGAAAAGCGCAAACGTGAAGTTCCTTCCGGGACGGTAGGCGGACGAACAGGCAATACATAGAAACCTTTTCGCTGCAACTCCGTTGCATACCATACAGCCCGCTCACTACTGCCAACTGTCAGCGGTACAATATGACTGCCAGAAGCACATTCATATCCATTGCTCTGTACCGCTTCGCGCAGACGGGATGAAATCATATCCAAATGCTTTCTTCGCTCTGTCCATTCTCCCAAACGAGAAAAAATAAAACAAGTCCATGCCATATTGAGTGGAGGAAGAGCTGTAGTAAAAATCAAGGTTCTCATCTTATTTACCAAATAATCCCGTATTACTTTCCTGCAAACCACATAAGCTCCGGCTGAAGCCAATGCCTTTCCAAAAGTTCCACAAAGAAAATCAATGTCGTGTAAACATCCTTGTTCCTCTGCTACTCCCAAGCCATGTTGTCCACGTACTCCGATACCATGTGCTTCGTCGACATACAGCATCAGATTGGAATATGTCTTCTTGAGTGAAACCAGACGAGCAAGCGGAACCACATCTCCGTCCATACTGAACACACTTTCCGTTACTAGAATAATGCGGGAGTATTCAGTATGATGCTTCTCCAAGAGCTGTTCTACCTGTGTATAGTCCTGATGCCGGTAACGGATACATCGGGCAGCCGACAGACGGATACCGTCTATCAGACTGGCATGTACCAGTTTATCGGCCAATATCAACGTGTTGCCATCGGCAACAGCCGGTAATATTCCCATGTTCATGTGATAGCCGCTACCAAAGACCAATGCACTTTCGGCTCCAAATGTATCGGCAAGCAACTGTTCCAGTTCCGTATAAACTGGGAAATTACCTGTCAGCAAACGAGAGGAGGAAGAAGAAAATAAAAAATCCTCTTCCTTTATCCCACTCACAAACTCTTGTTTCAAAGATACATCGGAGGCCAATCCTAAATAGTCGTTTGAAGAAAGATTCAACATTCTTGCTCCTTCTTTCTCTATCCATTTTCCGTTTTGCCTTACCTCCGGCAATACCCGCAAATTATTTATTCCAGCCAGTCTGTCCAGTTCTGTCAGAAAGGCCTCATCCATCTGTTCCATACTCATAATGTTTGTTTTACAACCTTTATCAATCCCGAAGTCAGTTTGCTCAGTTCTTGCGGAGTAATGATAAAAGGCGGCATGATGTAAACCAATTTGCCAAACGGCCGTACCCAAATACCTTCTTCTATAAACAAGCGCTGCATCTGTGCCATGTCTACCGGTTTCTTCATTTCAATGACTCCAATCCCCCCCAAGACACGTACATCTTCTACCTGAGGCAATAAAGAAGCCGGAGCCAGTTCCTCGCGTAACTGTTTTTCGATGCAGGCCACTTTTTCTTTCCAGCCGGACGACAAAAGAAGTTGTACCGAAGCCTTAGCCACAGCACAAGCCAGCGGATTTCCCATAAACGTAGGACCGTGCATAAAGACATTGGGATGATGGGAAGAAATACAATCAGCGACACGGTCGGTAGTCAGAACAGCAGAAAAAGTCATATACCCTCCGGTCAATGCCTTTCCAATGCACATGATATCCGGTTCTACTCCTGCATGTTCCCAGGCAAACAGTTTACCGGTACGTCCAAAGCCGGTAGCTATTTCATCAAAAATCAGCAGCAAGCCATACTCACGACACAATTTGGCAGCCTCACACAAATAGTTGGGATGATAGAACCACATTCCTCCGGCCCCCTGCACAATAGGCTCCAAAATAAGTCCTGCCAGTTCCTGATGATGCAGTTCGATGGCCTCACGCAACGGCAGGATATCCGCTTCATCCCATTCTCCCCCAAAACGACTTTTAGGTGAAGGCGCAAAAAAACGTACGGGTAAAGCCGAACCAAACAGACTGTGCATACCTGTTACCGGGTCGCACACCGACATGGCATTCCAAGTATCACCATGATATCCCGAACGGATGGTTATAAAATTACTCTTCTCCGGTTTGCCGGCTGCAAACTGATACTGTACTGCCATCTTCAAAGCCACTTCTACAGCCACGGAACCACTGTCTGCATAGAATATTTTCTGCATAGAAGGAGGTACCACTTCCAGCAACAGTTTCCCCAACTCGATGGCAGGAGTATGAGTCAGTCCTCCAAACATCACGTGCGACATCCGGCTCAACTGCTCTTCTATAGCTTTATTCAGAACCGGATGATTATATCCATGTACAGCACACCACCACGACGACATACCATCAATAAGCCGTGTACCGTCTGATAATGTCAGTATACATCCGTCTGCTCTCTCCACTTTATAAGTAGGCAACGGATTCAATGTCGATGTATAAGGATGCCACAAATGTTCTCTGTCGAAGCTATCCACAAGCTGTTCATAATTCATACCCTACCTCCTTGATTCGTTTTATATCTTCTTTTACTTTCGATCCTAATGTAGTAAGCAAGTCTCCTACTATGGCCGAATTCACTCCCACATACAATGCCTTACGGACAGCCTCCTCACTCAGAAGCGAGCGTCCTCCGGCAAAACGCAGATAAGCCGTCGGGTTCACAAAGCGGAACATAGCTATAGTCCGAAGAACCTCTTCATCAGACAATCGGGGAGTCTTCTCCAATGGAGTACCCGGAATAGGTTGCAACAAGTTCAATGGAATAGACTGTACATCCAGTTCCTTTAAAGTGAAAGCCAGTTCTACCCGCTGTTCCATACTCTCTCCCATACCTATAATACCACCACTACATACATCCATACCGGCACGGCGTGCTGCACGTAATGTCTCTATTTTCTGCTCCTGTGTATGAGTTGTACAAAGATTCGGGAAATAGGAAGGAGCTGTTTCCAGATTACAATGATAACGCTCTACTCCTGCCTGACGCAAACGCAGCAACTGCTCTTCGGTAGCCAGTCCAAGTGAAGCACAAAGACAGATGGAAGTATGAGCATGCAAGTAAGCAAATCGCTCGCATAAAATATCCAGTTCTTTGGAAGTAGGTCTTTTTCCACTTGTAACCAAAGAGAAGCGATGTACCCCCAATTCCTCATTCGCCTGAGCATGACGTAAACATTCCTCTGCAGAAGCTAATCCATATTCTTCCACTCCTGTGGTATAATGAGCCGACTGTGCACACCATTTACAGTTTTCCGGACAACGTCCCGATTTGGCATTAATAATGGAGCACATATCAAACTTATGTGAAGCGAACTGTCTGGTCAGACGATGCGCAGCTTCACAAAGCGCTTCAAAAGGAGCCTCTTCTGCCAACCATAACGCTTCTGCCCGTGTCAGGCAACCTCCTTCACCAACTTTTTTTTCCAGTTCTTCTATCATAATCATATATATATAAAAAGAACGGAGTGACGAAGCAACTCTCCTTTGTACCTGTACAGATACTACACAGTTGCTTCGTCACTCCGTTTCCGTGAATGACAAATATCAGAAATGTCCAACCGGCATATACGCTACCCCGTACACAACCTCCGCCTGCAAACAGCAGAAAAAGAAAACCAAGTTCGGTTTTCCATTGTGGAAATCCATCATCTGTTTCCCGAGTTTCTCCGTCTTCTGCTGCCATACGTTGTGCTCCTCTGCAGTTGTCTCTCAGCGAGAAAACCGCTTTAGATTTATCCAAAGCAGAGTCGGCAATGCCTTTACCTACATTACCAATAGTAACATGGCAATGCAAACTTCCGAACACAGCGTAACTCTTCCGACTCCAGAAACGGAAGCGGACACTCTTTCGGTCGTTATGTAAAGTGCTTGTATGCATATTGAAACAATTCTATCGGCTGCAAATATAACAAAAGCCTTTTAACCGCAAAAATTACACTCAGAAAAAGAAAAATACACTGCAATGACCACAAAAAAGGCTATTCGGCACAAATATTGATACAAATGCAACATTAAAGAAAATAACTCCTTTCAAATCAAAATTAAATTATTTTCTTTGTAGAGAATTTTGAGAGTATATGTTTAGGAATATTTATTGTAAAAGCATATCTACCCGACTATTCAAGAAGAAAGAGAAACAGAAACAGCATTAATAGATAAAGTAAAACAATGAAAGTTTGCAGTATAGAAACAACTAACAGTTCCGAAAAAATCCTATCACACCTCGAAAAACTTCGTTCGGAAGAACCATTTATCATCATCCTTACTCCTTTCGACTGGATGAAAGAGAGTCTGGAAGAAATATCCAGATTTCTGATTCAAAACCAGCAGACCGAAGCTTTGCATGCCATAGATACATTGAAAGAAGAGTGTATCAGCATGCTTGTGGTTCCAGATACAGATGAGGCGAATACATGTGCTACAAAAGCAGACATTACAGCACAGATAGACCATTTCGTACATCTGGCAAAGTCCCATTCAGAAGCATCTTACCAACAGGAAACAGATATAAGAACAACAGGAGGATACCTTTCGGCCATTCTTTGTACTGCATATTTGAAGTACAAAGGAATGAACGCATCCTTACTCGATGCTTCCGAATTTATCCAACTGAATGAAGAACAGGTTCCTGATATTGATTTCGCTAATATACAGACAGAACCGGGCAAGATATATGTTATGCCGACTAATATATACCGAAACGAATCTGGAGAGCCAACCTATCTGATTGATATGTATACCGATTTATATGCGCTTTATGTAGCAATTGCTCTCCAGGCAAAAGAGCTAACTTTAATTATGCCTACTCAAGGACTTCATAGCTTGCATCATAAAGAGGAGAACAAACTTTGTCTGACTTGTGAAGAAGCTGCACACATGCTCGTGACCGATGACAGTCATATCTCGCACTCCACTCTCTTTCTGGCTCGTGAAAAACAAATCAGTATTCGCCTGATAAGCGATAATCAGGCGAACCTCCCTGCGATCTACATTGATGAAGAAAAGAAAAAGCATGATATAAAAGCCATAACTGTACGAAAGGATATCAACTATTTACGTATGTCACCTTTAGGTAAAATTCCTTCATCGCAGGTATCTACACAAGCATTAGGTATCCTTGTAACCAATTTGGTACCCATTTATCTGTTTACATCTTCCAGTACAAACATATCGGTAGCCATAAGAGTTTATGACATTTTCTGGAATAAAATACTGAATAAACTCTCTCGATTTGCTAAAGTCACAGTAGAAAAGAATGTTACTGCCATATCTATATTAGGAGAGTTCGACTGGAATATCAGTAAAGTAGAAGCTCGCATAATCGATTTATTAAAAGACATTCCTATCTTAATGATTTCGTATGGCAGCGACAACCAAAGTATATCGGTAGTAGTACGCGAAAAAGATACTCAGGAAGTGCTTCGTATTTTATCCAAGTATCTGTCGGGAGTTGAACCTAGTCCTCAAAGTCTGACTTTCGCTCCTTACGAAGATCATTCTACCTGGTTTGTATAAATCAAAACAATATTTTCGGACAAAACGGTCAGATTTGTGTACAAGCCTCAAATTTGACCGTTTTCATTTTCCATCGGAATCGGAAACTACATAATCTGCACAAACCCCCTCAGCCTGCAAATTGTGCGAATACCGTTTTCCCTCTTAGCCTTCTTCTTTTTTCATTGGTTCCTTCTAATTAATTCTTCATTTTTAACGCTTCATCTTCTATCTTTTTCTTATCTTTGTAGCGAAAGAAAATAATGTAGACAAACATCATTATCACATAACTTAAATAATAAGAATTATGGAATTTGTAACAAACGAAAAACTTACCATTGTAGGTGCTGCCGGTATGATCGGTTCTAACATGGCTCAGACTGCTATCATGATGGGCTTGACTAATAACATCTGTTTGTACGACCCGTATGCTCCGGGATTGGAAGGTGTTGCTGAAGAATTGTTCCACTGCGGTTTCGAAGGTGTAAACATCACTTTCACTTCAGACATCAAAGAAGCGCTGACTGGTGCTAAATATATCGTAAACTCAGGTGGTGCAGCACGTAAAGCTGGTATGACTCGTGAAGACCTGTTGAAAGGTAACGCTGCTATCGCTGAAGAATTCGGTAAAAACGTAAAAGCATACTGTCCGGATGTAAAACACATCGTTGTTATCTTCAACCCGGCAGATATCACTGGTTTGATTACTTTGTTGTACTCTGGTTTGAAACCAGGTCAGGTTACAACATTGGCTGCTCTTGACTCTACTCGTCTGCGTAGCGAATTGGCTAAACATTTCGGTATTTCTATGGACGCTGTTGAAAACTGCCGTACTTATGGTGGTCATGGCGAACAGATGGCTGTATTTGCTTCTACTGCAAAAGTAAACGGTAAAGCTTTGACAGACATCATCGGTACTGATGCTTTGACTAAAGAACAGTGGGCTGAAATCCAGCAGAAAGTAACTAAAGGTGGTGCAAACATCATCAACTTGCGTGGCCGTTCTTCATTCCAGAGCCCATCATACGTTTCTATCGAAATGATTGGTGCTGCTATGGGTGGAAAAGCATTCCGTTGGCCTGCTGGTACTTACGTTTCTAACGCTAAGTACGATCACATCATGATGGCTTGGGAAACTTCTATCGATACTGAAGGTTGCCACTGCGCTGAATTGAACGGTACTGCAGAAGAACAGGCTGCTTTGGATAAGAGCTACGAACACTTGTGTGCTTTGCGTGACGAAGTTATCGCAATGGGCGTTCTTCCTCCAGTATCAGAATGGAACAAACTGAACCCGAACATTAAATAATATATAGTTTGAATTCAGTGAAAGAGGCTATCTCAAAATAAATTGGGATGGCCTCTTTTTTTTTTAATTTTAAATGATTAGGGATTTCTCTATTATAAGAACTTCCTAATTCCATTTATCTACATAAAAAGCACTCATTATCATAAATATAAACTCACGATTCCAACTGCCGGTTCAAACCGACGACGTCGGATACACATTCAGCCACGTTGGCTGTACAGCCAACAACGGCAATTCTACATTCAACGACGACGATTAAACGTTCCGACATTCATCATTGCCCCTTTATTCCTGTTACATCATCTATCGGTTGATAAGACCGGCCTTTTTCCTCCCTTTGTCTCCACTTTTTAACTTTATAAAAATGAACCATTTACTCTTTATTTTGTTCCTTCTAGATGTAATAGCTATAAAAAACACATTTTATGAAATCAAGAAAGTATTTTCTCCTTTTCATTTTATCGACCAGCAACAGCCTTGTATGTGCCAATGAAATTCAGCTAAATATAAATAATGATACCACAGGGCATGCAAAAACATTCACCAAGCAGCCTCATTTTACTACATACGACTATTTCAAAAGAGAGTTCTCATACATGGGAATTCCCTTTATTGTATCCGGTCTTGTAGTCAAAAAACAGAACAGCGACTTCCGTACTTTAAGAAACCGGTTCAATCCAACCTTTCATCAACGTTACGACGACTATACCCAGTACGTACCCCTTGCTGCTACATGGGGAATGAAACTGGCCGGTGTAGAAAGCCGAAGTTCGTGGAAAGAACTGGCAGTAAGCAATGTCTTTTCGGCAGCACTAATGGCTGGATTCGTCAACACCTTGAAATATACGACCAAAGAAACCCGTCCGGATAATTCTTCCGACAACTCCTTTCCATCGGGACATACAGCTACTGCCTTTATGTGTGCGACCATTCTGCATAAAGAATACGGAATGAAAAGTCCCTGGTATAGCATAGGCGGATATACCCTGGCAGGACTTACCGGAGTGACACGTCAGTTGAACAACCGGCATTGGATTGGAGATGTGCTTGTGGGGGCCGGGATAGGCATGATATCAACAGATTTGGGATACTTCTTTTCGGATTTGATTTTTAAACGTAATCAGACAGATACATGGAATGTAAATCCTACCTATAATCGTTATGACAATCCTTCATTCTTAAGTTTTAACATGGGGATTGCTTCCGGACCTTCGATGCTGAAAACAGCCGAGATATACGACTCGGAAGGAGGAAATCCATTAGGCATGAAGCTTAAAGTCAGCACCGCTACCGTAGTAAGTGTAGAAGGAGCCTATTTTCTCAATCCATACATCGGAATGGGAGGACGGCTGAAGGTGGCTACACTTCCTGTAACAGCCGATATACCTACAGAAAATCTGAAGAACTTCGATTTGGACAGCGATTTACAAACTGGAGCACCGGTCAATATGTTTCTGCTTGAAGGACTGGAATCGGACCATTTGGGAATGCTGGACATCGATTTGGGAGTGTATTTCTCTTATCCGTTGAGCCGACACTTTCAGATAGGAAGCAAGCTGCTGATGGGATGCAGAAGAACGGCCAATTTCAGTCTGAACTCACTCAGCCGAATCAATCCCCAGATTTTTGACCGACAGATTGTGAGTGAAGAAGCATATAAGAAATTCTATAAGGAAGATGTTGACTTCTATTTGCAACAAGAGCAAGTTAGTCAAGCCGAATTGCTGAACAGTACTTTTGCAGACGAAGAGTTTCTAAGGATACAAAGAAGTTCGACCTATAAAATAGGGACTGGATTTTCATTTACCTACCGGTATAAAGAAGATGCAGCCCTCCGGCTATATTGTGACTACGACTTTGCTGCTCCCCGCCTCACCTACGACCTGAATAACTCATGGGTAAACGAGGATGGAACGCGTCAGACACATTCGTACAGCAGAAAAACCCCGATGCACAACTTTACATTCGGAGCCTCTATTGCCTTTGTATTTTAACATACAGTCTGCCCGAAAGAGAGGCGAACAAAAAGGAATTGCACATTCTACATATTTTTATTATTTTCGCCTCTTAATATGATTGACCAAGCTACCATAGACCGAATACTCGATGCTGCGCAAATTGTAGACGTAGTATCCGAATTTGTCACCCTCCGACGCAGAGGAGTGAACTATATCGGTTTATGCCCGTTTCATAACGAAAAAACCCCATCATTCAGTGTTTCACCCAGCAAAGGGTTGTGCAAGTGTTTCAGCTGTGGAAAAGGAGGAAACGTAGTACACTTCATTATGGAGCACGAACAGCTCTCGTACTATGAAGCACTGAAATGGCTGGCAAAGAAATACAACATTGAAATAAAGGAGCGCGAACTGACTACAGAAGAAAAACAGGCACAAAGCCTTCGGGAAAGTCTGTTTGTTGTCAACCAGTTCGCATCGGAATATTTCCAGAACATCCTGTACAACGATATCGACGGCCAGCGCATCGGTATGACTTATCTGAGAGGACGTGGCTTTCGTGACGATATCATCAAGAAATTCCAGTTGGGATTCAGTACAGAAAGCCACGATGCACTGGCCAAGGCTGCCATACAAAAAGGATTTAAGGAAGACTATCTGGTAAAGACCGGTCTGTGCTACCGTAAAGACGACGGAAGTTTGAGGGACCGTTTCTGGGGACGTGTCATCTTCCCCGTACATACACTTTCCGGAAAGGTCGTAGCTTTTGGAGGACGTGTACTTAGTGCTGCTACCAAGAACGTACAGATGAAGTACGTCAATTCTCCCGAATCTGAAATCTACCACAAAAGCCGGGAACTGTATGGCATCTATTTTGCCAAACAGGCTATCGTGCGACAAGACCGTTGCTTCCTGGTTGAGGGGTATACCGATGTTATTTCCATGCACCAGAGTGGAATAGAAAATGTGGTAGCCTCATCGGGTACAGCTCTTACTTCCGAGCAAATCCGCCTGATTCACCGTTTTACAAACAACATCACGATGCTGTACGATGGTGACGGAGCAGGTATCAAAGCCAGTCTCCGAGGAATCGACATGTTGCTGGAGGAAGGAATGAACATCAAGGTATGTCTGCTCCCTGACGGTGATGACCCCGATAGTTTTGCACGGAAACATAATGCAACCGACTATCAGGCTTACATCAACGGACATGAGGTGGACTTTATCCGCTTCAAGACCAATCTTCTGATGGAAGAAGCGGGAAAAGACCCTATCAAGCGTGCCTCACTGATTTCAAGTATCGTAAAGAGTATATCGGTGATTCCCGACGCTATTGTCCGCTCTGTTTATATCCGCGAATGCAGCCAGCTGCTTCAGATGGAGGAAAAGATATTGGTAGAAGCTACTGCCAAGCTGACTGAACAGGCAAGGGAGGCTAAATTCAAGGAAGAACAGAGAAAACAATATCGTGCCCAACAGCAGACTACTGCTGCTCCAACTCCTCCCCCCAGTACCAATAAGGAGGAACAGACGCCACAGGTATATCCGGAAACGGCTCCACTGCCCGAACTGATTCCCGAGGTTTCATCGGCAGAACCGGAACAGCTACAACCACCTTTCCCAGTAGATATAGTTCCTCCGGAAGACAGTTATCAGTCTTATATCCCTGTTACAGGCAACGAACAAAAAATATTCTACGAGAAAGAACAGGAACTGATGCGCGTACTGATTCGGTACGGCGAGAAAGTGATGTGTTATATCGAAAATGAAGATGGAGAGCAGCTTCCTTTTACAGTAACCGAATGCATCTCTTCCGGACTGGCAGAAGATGAACTGCAGTTTCACGATGCCCTGCACCGAAGAGTTTTGAAAGAAGCTGAAACGCATATACATGACGAAAATTTTATAGCAGAACGCTACTTCATTGCTTCTCCCGATCCGGAAATAAGCAAACTGGCAGTAGAAATGGCAAGCGACCGCTATCAGCTTAGTAAATATCACTCCAAGGGACAGAAAATTGTGACTGACGAAGAACGTCTGTACGAACTTGTTCCTCGCTTGCTGCTGGATTTCAAGTTAGCTATCGTTACCGAAGAAATGAAACATACGCTGCAGGCACTAAGCAAACCGGAAATAGCCAATGACCCGCAACGCTGTAACGAAATTATGCAACGTTATAAGGAATTGCACCAGACCCAAAGTCTGATGGCACAACGAGCCGGCGACCGGGTGGTACTGAAAGCCTGACTTTGATATGCAGCAAAAGATGTATGCCTCTTTCATACCTCTTTTGCTGCTATTTTTCTTTATCTGTTAGAACTGGAAATAAATAAACGGCTGGATATCGCTGCTTTTTACCTGAATTACGATATAAACAAGTCCTATTAAAATCAAGGCTTGTGCTACAAGTGGCAGACGCACTACACCACGGCAGAAGTAATTCTGCCAACTGTCCGGACACCAGTGCAACAGATACCCGATAAGCATGAAGGCAAAGACCTCCCAATAACCGGTAAGCAATTGTCCCAACAACTCCGGATGGAAAGCAGTAACAATCTGCCGGATCATAGTCATAGAGGCTTCAAATGTTGTATTACGGAAGAATATCCAGCAGAAGCATACAAAATGAAAAGTCAGTACGACTGCAAAGAATTTCTTTATTCCGGTACTCTGGTAATGTTTAGGACGTTTCAACAAACTACGCAGGAATTTATGTATTGCCAAAGCCACGCCATGAAGTCCTCCCCATACGATGAAGTTCCAGGAAGCTCCATGCCAGAGTCCTCCCAAAAGCATAGTCAATATCAGATTAATATAAGTACGCAGTTTTCCTTTCCGGTTTCCTCCCAGCGAAATATAAAGATAATCGCGCAACCAGGTAGACAACGAGATATGCCAACGGTGCCAGAATTCGGTCACACTGTCCGACTTGTAAGGAGAATTAAAGTTGACAGGAAAGCGGAAGCCCAATAACAAAGCAAGACCTATAGCCATATCACTATAACCGGAAAAGTCGCAATAAATCTGAAGGGCATATCCATATACCCCAAACAGATTCTCTATGCCGGAATAAAGCCCGGGGTTATCGAAGATTCTCTCTACAAAATTAATGCTGATGTAATCGGATATAACTGCTTTCTTAAACAGACCGCTTATGATGAAAAACACACCCTGCCCGAACATCTCATTCGACACAAACAGGGGCTGACGGATTTGAGGAATGAAATCGCGGGCACGTACAATAGGACCGGCAACCAGCTGCGGGAAGAAAGATACGTAGAACACATAATCCAACAGATTGTCAAGCGGCTTCAAGTCTCGACGATACACATCGAGTGTATAACTCAACGACTGGAAAGTAAAGAACGAAATACCCACCGGCAGGAAAATATCCAATGGCTCGAATGTACCATTCCATAAGGGAGCCAGCATTTCGTAAAAGAAGTTGGTATATTTAAAATAGCACAGCAATCCCAAATTGATGACCAAGCTGACTACAACCAGCATTTTACGCATCCACAACATCTCCGTACGGGCAATCTGACGAGCCAGCAGAAAATCGCTCACCGTGACAATACCCAGCAAGAAAAAGTAGACACCACTACTTTTATAGTAAAAGTAATACGAGAACAACGATACAAACAACAGCCGTGCAGTAGTTTTCCGCTGCAACAGCATATACACCAGACTGAATCCTAAAAACAAGAACAAAAACAGTCCACTGCTGAATATCATCGGCTGCTTAGGATCGTACGTCAATATATCGGTCAGTTTACTCCAGTCTATTTCCCACATATTTATTATATTCTTTTATCAATGCTTCGTGTAATAATAATCCTTGTAAAATATATCCTTCGCGTGTAAAATGAATTTTGTCACGCTGGAACAGATGAGCCGCATTCCAATTTCGGCAGGCATATTGACTTCCTCCTGCCACATGATACATATCCCATACTGCCAATTGATTCTCTTCCGCAAATTTTAGCTGAGTATCGACCACTAAAGAAGTACGAGGGTTTATGACACGTCCTCTTCGTCCGTTGCGCACATAAGCTCCCGGAGGAGTAGTCAGCAGAAAAGTCACATTCGGACATTCCGACTTGATTTTATCAATCAAATGCTTCATTTCCACTGTATGCAATGTCTGTGCATACCGTCTGCCATGTGCCTCATTTGTTCCAAAAGAAAGAATCACCAGATCGGGCTGAAGAGAAGTTACCTCACGCATACGCTCTTCGGTAGCATAAGTACCACAAGTAGCTCCATTCACTCCTATTACATGATATACTACTCCTACGCTACCCGTTTCTTTTGCAATTCCGGATGTCTGATAAGTTAAGGGAATAGGCTCTACTGCACTTCTTCCAAAATCTTCTTCCAAATAACTGCGAACAATATAAGGGAATACGTGTCCACGCACATGTGAATCGCCTATATGTACAATACGTACCGGCTTTTCCAGCTTACACAATTTGTCCCAAAAAGGAGCTAAAGAAGAAGTTGGATCGAATATCTCATTTTCTTGTACACCTTTGAAACTATCAGGCATAGGAGATTCTACGGTCAACAGCTTCAGCAATTGCTTTATTTCTTTACTGGCATATACCGGAGTAGAATGTGTATCGGCTTTAGCCTTTCGAGGCAAAGGGTCTTGTGCATATCCGCTTATAACCATCCATACACATACACACCACGCAATCAGCCTGTATTTATTCTGCTTCATACGCCTTCCGTTTCTCATGTTGTTCCTTACCATACATCAAAGCTTCAAACAAAAGACCGGCAATGTGTTTACCACCTCTAAAGTTGATATGTGTATAATCGTAATTTGCCATAGAAGGCTTGCTGTTTACCATTTCCACCATACTTCCTTCACCTCCCATAGCTTGAAATAAATTCCAGAAAGCCACATGAGTTTCCGCCGCTAAAGCCTGTTGATAACGAATCAGATTTTTCACTCCCGGCATGGTACGAAGTTCTCCATTTTCGTCCTTATATTCTCTGTCTCCTATTCCCACAATCAGAATAGAAGCTTCTGGAAAAGCTTCTTTCAGACGGTTTACCACTTTTGCCATTGGAGCTTTATAATAAGAATAGTCTTTCCCTTCCTGAAAAGCTACATTCAAACCATATTGCAGCACAATCAAATCGTACGTGCGCAAACGGTTGTAAGCTTTCAAAGTAGCCATTGGTATTTGTCCTAACTGTTGTCCTCCGCTACCACGAGTACTGAAGTTATCCAATGTTATTCCTTCTTCTCCATCCATTGTCACTCCATAGAAAGTAGCTACAGAATCCACCTTCTCTACTTTCCAGCAAATATTCCGGATGTTCCCCTCTACTGTAGCCGCCTGCATACTTTCGGCACCTGAGAAATGATAAGAGACAGGAGCACCTCCATTGATACTTGCGGAAAGAATCAGCGAATCGGAAGTATGGAAATAAAAAGTGGAAACACTGCAGGAATCAAGTCGGGAAGCATATTTACGCTGTCCTTTCAAAGTAACAGATGCACCCTGCCCGGCTATAAAATACTGGTTGGACAAACCTTGACGTGCATCATCGAAAAAAGTAGAGTCGGTAACAGAATGGCTTTCCCATCCATCAAAAGAATGAAGTACTGTAGGACGGAAACCTGCAATTTTAGAGGTTACGGATACATAACCTACCCCACAACCTCCAAACTTGTTTTGAAGCATTGCACGCAAATCTCCCGTCAATATATCTGCTTCGATAAACGAATCCCCAAAATAAGCAATACGAACCGGACGATTTAATGTAGAACGATTCGTCAAGACCTCATAAAAATGACTCATCCCACGCATAGTAGAGTCTGAATAATCTTCAATGCAGGTAATTCCAGTCTTGCAGGTATCAACAAATACAGGCTTTACTATAGGAGGAAGAAGTACGGTATCCGAATCGGCTGCTTCTATAATATCCGGACGTAAATCACTCAACAAGTCGACTTTACGCAATGGTTTATCATTCACCTTAACAGAAGGCAAATAATGCAAAGCCAACAGTCCGACAACGACTAATAAAGTAAATAGGAATGTAAATGATATCTTATTCTTCATGCACATGTTTCTAAAAAACAAGTGCAAAGATAGTTTTATTTTTCATTACTTTTCTCTCACATCGCACAAGAAAGCATCTACCATCTTTCTTCCTTTTTCTGTTGTAATGCCGCGCATGTGCAAAAAAGTAATTTCTCTATAAATATCAGACAACGGATAGTTTTCCGACAAGTCGGAATGAATAATCAAGTCCAACTGCATAGACATGGCCTGATTGATAATCTCAAAATTAATGTCTTCCCGAAAGATTCCCTGTTTCACCCCTTCTTTGAAATGGTTTAATGCCGCTGCATCGGAAGAACGTTGTTCTTCTTTTATGAACTCCAATACTTTGGGGTATTTCCGAAGGTCGCGAAGAAACTGAGGATTCAAATCGTACAGTTCTTTCGATTTTCTCCGATAAAAAGCAAAGATTACTTCCAAAGCATTATCAGCCTTGGAAGCAATCTCTATAATGTATTCATTCATTTCCTGCCGATGCATCCTAATGACTTCCATCAACAGTTGTTCTTTATCATGAAACAATTCATAAAGAGTACGTTTAGACATAGAGAGCGAAAAAGCAATATCATCCATACGCACACTTCTGATTCCCGACTTGGTAAAAGCACGGGAAGCAGCATCCACAATCTGCTTTCGCAAAACTTCTTTATCGTTTTTAGTTCTCTTTATATTATTACTCATACTTAATGAATGATTCCTAATTTAGATGTTTCTACAAATTCAATAATCTGTTCTATTTCCGGACTATTTGGAATTTGTTCTCTTATTCGTAGTAAAGCATCATGCTGTGATGTATTGGCCTTATACAAAATACGGTAAGCCTGAGCAATATGCTTTATCAGAGTTTCCGAAAATCCAAAATGCTCCAACACTACAGTATTTATACTATAAAACGCAATCGGTTCGTGCGCTGCTACGATGAAAGGAGGTATATCCTTTATAAAACGACATCCACCTTGTACAATAGAGAAACTACCTAATCGGGTTTTACCTTGCATCAAGACATTTGAAGTCAGAATTGCATTATCAAATATCTTACAATTTCCCGACACCTGCGAACCATTACCGATGATACATTTGCTTCCCACTTCAACATCATGTGACAAACGTGCTCCAGTCATAATAAAATTATTATCACCAATAGAACTTTCGTGTTCCACATGAGTACCACGGATAATTACAGCGTTTTCTCGTATTACGTTATTGTTTCCAATACGGGCAATGGTCTCTTCACCCGAATAATCAAAATCCTGAGGAGTTGCAGCGATTACAGCTCCCTGATATACGGTATTTCCATTACCCATACGAGTACCGCTCATCAAACTCGCATAAGGCATAATCACATTGTCATCTCCAATTTCTACATTTTTGTCAATGTAGGCAAAAGGATGGACAGTCACGTTGTTTCCAATCTTTGCAGACGGGTCAACATAAGCTAAAGGACTAATCATAGTTATTTTATTTAAAGGTTAAACTATTCTCTTCCGCCTCCCAAAGCACTATACAGATTGATGACAGCCTGCATACGCTGGAAATTGTCAGCAACTTCGCTCAGCTGTGCACTAAGCAAACTTTGCTGCGCTGTCAGGATTTCCAAATAGGTAGCATCTCCACTTTGGAACAAGGCTTTGGTATAAGTTACAGCTTTGTCCAATTGTTCTACCTGTCCTTTATCCTCCTGTAATTTTTTATTTTGAGTTTCATACAAGAATAATGCATCGCTTACTTCCTGTCCGGCTTTCAGGATAGCCTGTTGATAATTCATCTGGGCAATCTTTTCTTCAGCTTTAGAAACTTTCAGGTTAGCAATCAGCTTTCCATTGTTAAAGATAGGCTGAGTAAGAGAACCGATAGCAGTCAGCAATACTTTTCCCGGATTCACAATCATTGCTCCGGCACTGTTGGTCCAACCTGCAGTACCTGTAATCTTCAAACTTGGATAGAATGCAGCACGAGCCTGATTGGTTGTATAATAAGCACTTGCCAATGTCATCTCTGCCACTTTCACATCAGGACGATTTTCCAACAACTGCAAAGGAACACCAGCTGTCAACTCTTCCGGCATCACCTGTTCATCCAACGTGCTTCTCTCAATAGTTTGAGGAGCCTTAGCCAATAATACAGCTAAAGAGTTTTCTGTTTCACGTACCTGACGTTTCAAGTCCATCAGAGAAGCTTCTACCTGATGACTGGCAGCACGCATCTGTGCAACAGCAGCTTCAGTTGTCATACCGGCAATTTTCATAGCTTCCATTACACGTATATTTTCCTTGTAAATAGCAGATGTTTCTGTAGTAATTTCTACCTGACGATCTAACATCAACAAAGAATAATAAATATTGGCAATACCACAAATCAGCTGAGAACGAACAGCCTGCTGTGCATATTTACTCTGCAAATAAGCTGCTTTTTGATTACGATTGGCATTTAATAACTTACCGAACAAATCAATTTCCCAGCTTGCAGCTACCGGCAACTGATAAGTCTTTGAGGTTTTTGAGCCATCAAAACTACTTAAAGTTCCTTGTGGAGCTAAATTAATAGAAGGAAGATAAGAAAGACGAGCTGAAGTCAACATAACTTTCGCTTCTTCCACTCGCAAGATAGCGGCCTGCATATCTACATTATTAGCCAATCCTTCTTCTATCAAGCTCTGCAATTTCGCATCACGGAAGACTTCCTGCCAAGGTAAATTTCCCATATTCATGGTATCAGCAGCCAATGTATCCACTGCCGATACCGGATCACGGTAAATACCCGAAGCATCAATTGATTCCGGACGGTCATATGCTTTGTAAATGTGGCAACTGCTCATCATAGCAGTTGCACACATCATTCCTATAATTTGTTTTTTCATTATTTCTTCGTATTTTTTAAAGAGTACTGTTCAATTTCAGATTGTACTTCACTTTCATCCAAACTATCCCATTCCATCGGTTTCACTTTTTCTTGTAACCACTGGAATATTACAAACAGCACTGGAACAATGAATATCTGTAATATCATACCAATCAACATACCACCGATAGTAGAAGCTCCCAAAGTACGGTTACCATGAGCACCTACACCCATCGCCAACATCAACGGAATCAAACCGACAATCATCGCCAAAGAAGTCATCAAAATCGGTCGCAAACGAGCAGCAGCTCCCAAAACGGCAGCCCAAGAAATACTCATACCTTGTTTACGACGATCAAGAGCAAACTCTACAATCAAAATAGCATTCTTAGCCAACAGACCCATCAACATAATCAAGGCAATCTGCATATAAATGTCGTTTGACATGGATCCAAGAATCATCTTCAATGCAGGAATACTTCCTAAAGCCGCAAATCCATTTACAAATACAAAGCTACCCATCAAACCGAAAGGAACAGAAAGCAATACAGACAACGGCAAGATGTAACTTTCATACTGTGCACTCAGCAACAAGTAAACAAAGACAAAACACAGTACGAAAATAATACCGGTAGAACTTCCACTTGTCTGTGCCTCTTCACGGGCCATACCACCTAATTCATAACCAAATCCTGTAGGAAGATTTTCCTTTGCAACTTCTGAAATTGCCTGAAGAGCCTGACCAGAAGTATATCCAGAAGCAGGAGCTACCATCACCTTAATAGAAGTATACAAGTTAAATCGGTTAATCACATCAGGACCATATACTTTCTTCATCGAAACGAACTGAGTTATCGGAGCCATTTCTCCATTATTGGCACGTACTTTCACTCCATTCAAAGACTCCAGGTTCTTCGTAGCATCCGGTTCAGCTTGAATCATTACACGATACATTTTACCAAAACGGTTAAAATTGGATGCATATAAACCACCGTAATATCCCTGCATGGTAGTTAAAATATCACTCGGACTAATACCGGCTTTCTTACAAGCAGCCGCATCAATATCCATCTGATACTGTGGGAAGTTTGGATTAAAGGTAGTCTGTGCACGACTAATTTCCGGACGTTTTTCCAAAGCAGCGATGTAATCTTTCACAACATCAAAGAAATGATTCAAATCACCACCAGTCTTATCTTGCATGTTCAACTCAATATCACTTGACATAGAGTAACCCGGAATCATAGGAGGTGCAAAGAACAATACCTGTGCATCCTTGATTACCTTCTGAGCACGCATAAAGAGTGTTGCAACTACCATATCGGAATTTTGCATCGTTGAACGTTCTTCCCAGTCTTTCAGTTTAATGATGACAGAACCATAAGAAGGTCCCTGACCGCCGATAAAACCAAAGCCGGAAATTACTGTACGTGATTCAACAGCCGGATCGGCAGCAACCAGACTATCCACTTTAGCTAATACTTCCATTGCTCGTTCCTGTGAAGTACCAGGAGGCAAGGTTACAGCTCCCATGATAGTACCGGTATCTTCATTCGGCACCATACCAGTAGGAGTTGTATTCATAAAGAATACTAACAATACAATAGAAGCTCCTACCAATCCCAAAGACAACCATTTCTTATGAATAAAGAATACAACACGCTTCTTATATTTCTTCAGCAAAGAATCATAAGCTGTATTAAAGGAAACATGGAAACGGTCAATTAAAGACATTTTTTTCTTATTGCCATGTTCGCTTGTATGAGGTTTCAAGAAGATAGCACACAATGCCGGTGAAAGAGTCAAAGCGTTCAATGCAGAGAAACCGATGGCAATTGCCATGGTCAAACCAAACTGACGATAGAATGTACCAGCCGTACCACCCATGAAACTTACCGGAACGAACACAGACATCATGACCAAAGTAATAGAAACAATGGCACCACCCAGTTCACTCATAGCGTCAATAGATGCTTCACGAGCTGACTTATAGCCCTGATCCAATTTGGCATGTACACCCTCGACGACCACAATCGCATCATCGACCACAATCGCAATAGCAAGCACCATCGCAGACAAGGTCAACAAGTTAATACTAAATCCTATTAACTTCAATACAAAGAAAGTTGCAATCAATGCTACCGGAATAGCAATTGCCGGAATCAACGTAGAACGGAAATCCTGCAAGAAAACATATACAACGATAAACACCAAGATAAATGCTTCTATCAAAGTCTTAATAACTTCATGGATAGATGCAAACAGGAAGTCGTTGGCATTCTGTGCAATATTGATTTTCAAACCAGCAGGCAATGACTCTTGAGCTTTAGCCAAGGTTGCTTCCAACTCTGAAATTGTCTGAGTAGCATTTGTTCCAGCCATCTGGTATACAATACAAGTTACAGACTTGTGTCCGTTTACTGTATTGTTAAAAGTATAAGCAAGACGACCTAATTCAATATTAGCAATTTCTCCCAAGCGAAGAATCTGTCCATTGGGCAACGCTTTGATTACGATATCTTCAAATTCTTCAATCTGCTGCAAACGTCCTTTATAACGAATTGTATACTGATAAGTTTGCTTACCACGTTCACCAAATTGTCCGGGAGCAGCTTCAATATTCTGCTCTGCTAAAGCATTAGACACATCAATAGGATTCAACTTATACTGTGCCATAATATCCGGCTTCAACCAGATACGCATAGAATAGTCCTGTCCCATCACATTGGCATCACCCACACCCTTCACACGTTTGATTTCCGGAATCAAGTTAATATTGGCATAGTTTTCCAAGAACTCAATGTT
The DNA here is from genome assembly GCF_037890285.1 of Phocaeicola sp. HCN-40430. Lineage (NCBI taxonomy): Bacteria > Pseudomonadati > Bacteroidota > Bacteroidia > Bacteroidales > Bacteroidaceae > Phocaeicola > Phocaeicola sp. HCN-40430. The sequence goes on along the minus strand of NZ_JBBKBS010000001.1, from coordinate 10,953 downwards.
ATATTTGTCTTCTGCATCATAAATAGAGAAAATCAACAACATAGAGTTCTGACGCTTTTGAGTAGTTACACCTACTTTTGTTACTTCAGCCGGCAATAATCCTTGTGCCATAGACACACGGTTCTGAACATTGACCGCAGCCATATCCGGATCGGTACCCTGATTAAAATAAATATTAATATCTGCAGAACCACTATTGGAAGCTGTAGACTGAATATACATCATGTTTTCCACACCATTGATTTGGTCTTCCAACGGTGCAATGACTGAGTTCAACACAGTTTGTGCATTGGCTCCGGTATAAGTAGCTCGTACCGATACAGTAGGAGGCGCAATATCCGGATACTGTGTAACAGGCAGAGTAACCAAACCGATTACACCCAGAATCACCATCAAGATAGAGATTACCGTTGATAGTACCGGACGATTAATAAATTTATCTAGTTTCATTTTATACCTTATATATTATATAAACGATATTGTTTTAAATTCTTCCGATTATTTAAAAGCGGTAGCAAAATTACCATCGCGCTGGTCTTTCAATGCCTGCTGATATTTTGCTTCTTTTTGAGCTACAGTAATGGGAACTATCTTTTGTCCATCCTGTAAGTTCTGTACACCTTCCACTACTATTTTATCGCCTGCATTCAAACCACCTGTTACTATATAATTTTTGCCATCATTCAGATTGGAGATCTTCACTTCTGTATGCTTCAATGTACTATCAGCCTGAACTACATATACAAACTTCTTATCCTGAATTTCCTGAGTAGCAGTCTGAGGTATCAATATTACATTTTCCATTGCATATGGGAAAACAACATTAGCCATACCTCCACTACGTAAAATATTCTGCTTATTCGGGAAAATAGCACGCATACTTACCGAACCCGTTGTCTGATCGATCACTCCACTTACAGCATCAATCTTTCCACTATCTGCATAAAGAGTTCCATCAGCCAACTGTAACTGTACAGCAGGCATTTTGTCCAATTGTTCCTTCAGTGTACCACCCGCACGTGTCAAGTCCAGCAACTGTTTTTCTGTCATAGAGAAATACACATACATATCACCAATCTGAGAAACTGTTGTCAGAGGTTCGGCAACCGAAGGACTCACTAAGGCACCTACACGATAAGGGAAAGTACCAATCACTCCATCAGAAGGACTTGTCACTGTACAAAATCCTAAATTTTGCTTTGCTGCAGCATAAGCAGCTTTAGCCTGCGCTGCATTTGCTTTTGCTGTAAGTAAATTATTCACAGCTGTTTGATATTCAAAATCACTGATGATTTTCTGTTCATGAAGCATTTTCTTATTTACTTCAGTTTCTGCTACAGTTTTCAGGTTTGCTTCAGCTGATTCCACTCCAGCTTTAGCCTGATCATAAGCAGCTTTATACTGAGTAGGATCAATTTCAAACAAAGCCTGTCCTTTACGTACAGTTGCACCTTCATCCACACACAACTTTACAATAAATCCAGATACCTGTGGACGAATTTCAATATCTTGCAAACCCTTAATTGTTGCAGGATACTGTGTAGTCTGTTCACTTGAAGTAAACGAAACTGTCTCTACAGCAAACTCATCGTCACCTAATTTCATTCCGCCTTGACCACCACAAGCAGTCAGCAAAAACATACCTAATGCCACCATGGCTATTCGGCTTGAAGAAAAACTTCTGTTTTTTTCCACTCTCATATTCATTTTAAAAAATAATTAATATTTCATTCACTATTTCCCAAAAACATCCCTTAGTATTGAAAACTTTTCAACGCTACTTAGTTTTTACCTTTGCAAAGATAGAAAAAAAAATTACTCCTTAACTCCCTGTTTTAACTAACAATAACCATAATGTTCGGTTATCCTTACAGATAGGCAAATTTATCCTATTAATTGACCGATTGTACCGACAAAAACCTTGAAGAAGAATAAACAGTTTATGGTTTTTTAAATAAAATAATCTTCCATTTGTTATTTTATTCCTACATTTGTACGACACATAATACGAATATAAACAAAACCAATAGAAATATGACTAAGATAACAAAAGAGGCTGCCTTATTATATCATTCTCAAGGTAAGCCAGGAAAAATTGAGGTTATTCCAACCAAACCTTATCAAACACAAAGAGATTTATCATTAGCCTACTCTCCCGGAGTAGCAGAACCTTGTCTGGAAATCCAAAAAGATCCTAAAACAGCATATGATTATACAGCTAAAGGAAACCTAGTAGCCGTAATATCCAATGGAACAGCCGTTTTAGGACTCGGAGATATTGGTGCGATGAGTGGTAAGCCTGTCATGGAGGGAAAAGGTTTGCTTTTCAAGATTTATGCAGGTATCGACGTGTTTGATATTGAAGTAAATGAAAAAGACCCTGACAAATTTATCGAAGCTGTAAAGGCAATAGCTCCCACATTTGGCGGTATCAACCTGGAAGATATCAAAGCCCCTGAGTGCTTTAAAATCGAACAGCGCTTAAAAGAAGAATTAGACATTCCTGTTATGCACGATGACCAGCACGGTACTGCAATTATCTCAAGTGCCGGATTGCTCAATGCATTGGAAGTTGCCGGCAAAAAAATTGAAGATGTTAAAATTGTAGTCAACGGTGCAGGAGCCTCTGCTGTATCTTGTACAAAACTCTACATTGCTTTAGGAGCACGTCTGGAAAACATTGTCATGCTCGACAGCAAGGGAGTAATTTCCAAAACCCGTACAGACTTGAATGAGCAAAAGAAGTTTTTTGCAACCGACCGCACCGATATACATACATTGGAAGAGGCAATCAAAGGGGCTGATGTATTCTTAGGATTGTCAAAAGGCAATGTACTCAGTCAGGATATGGTACGTAGCATGGCAAGCCATCCGATTGTATTTGCTCTGGCAAATCCAACTCCGGAAATTTCATACGAAGATGCAATGGCATCACGCCCAGACGTATTAATGTCTACCGGACGTTCCGATTATCCCAACCAGATAAACAACGTTATCGGCTTCCCTTATATTTTCCGAGGAGCTCTTGATACACGTGCCACTGCCATCAACGAAGAAATGAAACTGGCAGCCGTACATGCTATAGCCTCTTTAGCCAAGAAACCGGTTCCCGATGTAGTGAACGAAGCTTATCATGTAAACAACCTGACATTCGGTCCCGAATATTTCATTCCAAAACCGGTTGACCCACGCCTTATTACAGAAGTATCTATGGCTGTAGCAAAAGCAGCCATGGAATCGGGAGTTGCACGCAAGCAAATCACCGACTGGGAAGAATACAAGAACCACCTGCGCGAACTGATGGGACAAGAAAACAAACTGACCCGTCAGTTATACGATACAGCCCGTCGTTGCCCACAACGTGTGGTATTCGCTGAAGGCGGCCACCCAAACATGCTAAAGGCAGCCGTTGAAGCCAAGTCTGAAGGATTATGTCATCCTATTATATTAGGAAATGAAGAACGTATCGAAAAACTGGCTAAAGAACTCGATCTCAGTCTGGAAGGCATAGAAATCGTTAATCTTCGCCACGACCGAGAAGCTGAACGCCGCGAACGCTATGCACACATTTTATGTGAAAAACGTGCGCGCGAAGGTGCCAACTTCCAGGAAGCCAACGATAAGATGTTCGAACGTAACTACTTTGGTATGATGATGGTAGAAACAGGAGATGCCGATGCTTTTGTAACCGGACTTTATACAAAATATTCGAATACCATCAAAGTAGCCAAGGAAGTAATCGGTATCCAACCCGGTTACAACCATTTTGGAACAATGCATATCCTTAACTCAAAGAAAGGTACCTATTTCATTGCAGATACACTAATCAATCGCCATCCCGATACAGAAACATTGGTCGATATTGCAAAACTGGCTACAAAAGCAGTACGCTTCTTCAACCAGGAACCTGTAATTGCAATGCTATCGTATTCCAATTTCGGTTCAGATACAGAAGGAAGTCCAGCCAAAGTACATGAAGCCATAGCTACCATGCACAAGGAATTCCCCGAGCTTGCCATCGATGGAGAAATGCAGGTAAAATTTGCTCTTGATAATGCGTTACGCGATGAGAAATATCCGTTTACCCGCCTTAAAGGAAAAGAAGTCAACACTCTGGTATTCCCAAATCTAAGTTCGGCCAATGCCACTTACCAGCTCATACAAAATATGAGTGAAACAGAAGTTATTGGCCCCATCCAGATGGGACTGAACAAACCAATTCATTTTACTGACATTGAAAGTTCAGTACGCGATATCGTTAACATCACAGCCATTGCTTGTATTGATGCGATAGTAGCAAAGAAAATGAAATGTACTGAGAAATAATCAACCCACAAATAAAGGATGAAGAATTTTACACATTAGTTCTTCATCCTTTTTTATTTTTATCCGAACCATACACCATGAGAAAACCACTAACCCACACACAATGCATCATTCTTACCCTCTTTTGGGCCTTACTTTGTTTTTTAGTATTAACATCCGCACCTCGTATAGACGGGCCACTCATTGTAGCCATCCTTATCTCAGGAGCATTAGTATTTATACCCATCACCAAGTCAATAAAAGCAAGGAATAAATAAGCATTTCAACATAACAAAGCTTACATTTTGTATTTTTTGATACTCTTTCTTTGTTTTTGTTTATAAAATGTTGCACAAAACAAATTTTATACATAATTTTGTCAGCGGTAAAAAGCTCTATTAACAGATAATACAAATAGAATTATGAATGCAGCTAAAGTATTGGAAGATTTAAAAAGAAGATTCCCTAACGAACCTGAGTATCATCAGGCAGTAGAAGAAGTTTTAAGCACGATTGAAGAAGAGTACAACAAACACCCGGAATTCGACAAAGTAAACCTGATTGAACGTCTTTGCATTCCAGATCGAGTATACCAATTCCGTGTAACATGGATGGATGATAAAGGTAATATCCAGACTAACATGGGTTATCGTGTACAACATAACAATGCTATCGGCCCCTACAAAGGTGGTATCCGTTTCCATAGCTCAGTAAACTTAGGTATCTTAAAATTCCTTGCTTTCGAGCAAACATTCAAAAACTCCCTGACCACTCTTCCGATGGGTGGAGGTAAAGGTGGTTCAGATTTCTCTCCGCGCGGCAAATCTAACGCTGAAGTAATGCGTTTCTGTCAGGCATTCATGTTGGAACTTTGGCGTCACATCGGTCCTGAAACAGACGTACCGGCAGGTGATATCGGTGTAGGTGGACGTGAAGTTGGATTCATGTTTGGTATGTACAAAAAACTGGCACACGAATTCACAGGTGTATTGACAGGTAAAGGTCGTGAATTTGGTGGTTCACTTATCCGTCCGGAAGCAACTGGTTACGGTAACATCTACTTCCTGTTGGAAATGTTGAAAACACGTAATATTGACATTGCAGGTAAGACTTGTCTGGTTTCAGGCTCAGGTAACGTAGCTCAATACACTGTTGAAAAATTAATTCAACTTGGAGCTAAAGTAGTCACAATGTCAGATTCAGACGGCTATATTTACGATCCAGACGGTATCGACCGTGAGAAATTGGATTATATCATGGAATTGAAGAACTTGTACCGCGGACGTATCCGTGAATATGCAGAGAAATATGGCTGCAAATACGTAGCAGGTGCTCGCCCATGGAATGAAAAAGCAGACATTGCTCTTCCTTCTGCTACCCAGAACGAAATCAACGGCGACGATGCAAAAGCACTTATCGCAAACGGAGTATTTGCTGTATCTGAAGGAGCAAACATGCCTTCTACTCCGGAAGCTATCCGTGTATTCCAGGAAGCCAAGATTCTCTACGCACCAGGTAAAGCTGCCAATGCAGGTGGTGTATCAGTTTCTGGTCTGGAAATGACCCAGAACTCTATCAAACTGAGCTGGAGTCAGGAGGAAGTAGATGAAAAACTGAAAAGCATCATGAAAAATATTCACGAAGCTTGTGTACAATATGGTACAGAACCAGACGGTTATATTAACTACGTAAAAGGTGCCAATGTAGCCGGCTTCATGAAAGTAGCCAAAGCAATGATGGCTCAAGGTATTGTATAAAACACTACATCCATACAATTTTACACAAACCCTTTGTTTCTTTCTCTTATACAAAGAGAAGAACAAAGGGTTTTCTTCTTTCCATACCCGAGAAGAAAAAGTACCAATATATGCTATCATACAATAGGATAGTATATTTATTCACACCCTTACCAAATATTATACAAGGCTAAATTTACTTATCACAAAGCTGTTTATTAAAGTCTTTTATCTATCTTTGCAAGTCATAAAATTCTAATTTTTAATCAGATAAAAGATGAAACCAACGCATGTATTTACAAGTATACTGCTCGTTATAGCCAGCACCTCGTGCATTCAAGACGAAGCTCTGAATGTAGAAGCAGCAATAGACGGATGTAGTGGAGCCAATATTCAATTGCTAAATATCAATGAAATAAGTCGGGAAATAGACATTTACGTATTCGACGGAGCCAACACTGCGGCTCAGGAGTTAAACTTCGAACTTCCCGAAGGAGCAAGTATCGTTCCTGATAAAAAAGAAGCCGGAGACAATCCTCCCTATTATGATTTCAGTACGCAAACCCAGCGTAATTTTACCGTCACCTCAGAAGATGGTAACAATCATTCTACCTATACATTAAACATGTATAAAATCAAGTTGCCATTAGAATATTCTTTTGAAAACTTACGTGAAATCAATCCTTACCACATTCTCTATATTACAGACATCAACGGAATTATGCAGTGGGCCAGTGGTAATCCAGGATACAAGTTATGCGGTATGGCTAAAAGTGCAGAAGATTATCCTACAGTACAGACCAGTGGAGGCAAAGAAGGAAAATGCATCACTCTTACCACACGAAGCACAGGTTCTTTTGGAAGCATGACCAAAATGCCTATAGCTGCCGGAAACCTCTTTGTGGGATCATTCGATGCAACCAGTGCAGTTATTGCCCCTTTACAAGCAACCCAGTTCGGATTTACCTTCACCCGCAAACCTATTCGTATGACCGGATATTACAAATATAAAGCAGGAGATGTATTTACGGATAAAGCCGGACAAGTTGTTAGTGGAAAAACTGATACCGGTGATATATATGCAGTATTATACGAAGCCCCTACGAGTGATTTTTCTTTAGACGGAGACTTGTTTACCCCCGGTAACGAAAAAGCACAACACATCGTAGCACTGGCACGTATAGAAAAAACCATAGAAACAGACCAATGGACCCCATTCAATCTTCCTTTCGAACCTCAGAACGGTAAAACTATCGATGAAGACGGATTGAAAAACGGCAAATACAAACTCGCTGTAGTATTTTCCTCCAGCATACGTGGAGCTTACTTTGAAGGAGCAGTAGGAAGCCAGTTGCAAATTGATGAAGTAAAAATAGAATGTGAAGAAGAAAACTAAAAAATAAGCAAAATGAAAATAACAAAATATCTTTTCATTCTGACTGCCTTTATAGCAGCAGGAATACAGTCGGCCTATGCCCAGTCGACAGATTCAGAACACAAAGGGCTGCTTTGGTCTTCTCTGCATGGATTAGATTATGAATTCAAAGCCGGAGTTAATATCGGAGGGACTTCTCCACTTCCTCTTCCACAAGAAATCAGAAGTCTTGACAGTTATTCCCCCGGATTGGCAATCACATTGGAGGGAAGCGCCACCAAGTGGATTGATGTCCAAAAGAAATGGGGGGTCAGCATAGGATTCCGTTTAGACAAAAAAGATATGACAACCGATGCTACTGTAAAAAACTATGGCATGGCTATTTTCAATGAAGTAGGTGGCAAGGTAGAAGGTTTATGGACCGGTGGAGTAAATACCAAAGTGAAAATGTCATTACTTACTTTTCCGATATTAGCCAGATATCAAATAAGCAAACGTTGGAAACTATCTGCAGGTCCCTATTTCTCTTATATGATGGATGGAGAATTCTCCGGTAATGTATACGAAGGTCATTTACGTACTCCTGATGCGACCGGAACACGCATCGACTTTCAAGGAGAAAATACAGCTACATACGATTTTTCCAATGAATTGAGAAAATTTCAATGGGGGCTCCAAGTTGGAGGAAGCTGGAATGCATACAGACATCTTACTGTACATGCCGACCTGACATGGGGACTGAATGATATGTTTAAAAAAGACTTCAATACTATTTCATTTGCAATGTATCCCATCTACCTTAACTTAGGATTTGGCTACGAATTCTAATAGGTGTCCATCAAGCCTTCACACTTTTTTCCTGCAAATTATCAATACAGCAGAAAGGAGAAAAGCATGAAGGCTTTTTCATTTCTTTCTCCCTACTCCATCTATCTGAAATAATAATTCCGTAAGACACAGAAAACACTTTGTAAGAAAAACAAAGCCAATGCAAATAACAATAGAGCCTCAGCTTACAAGTATTCTCACCAGTCCTTACTTGTAAGTAGTGAACTCATCATTGGGAAAAATTCTACTCCTTTCAAGAAAAAACTCCAGTACTCACTTGAAAGTACTGGCAATGAATGAGGCAGGCCTCCTTTTTTATAGCAAAATTCTTTATTTCTGATATACTTTATCTATCCAAAGTTTACTATCAGGAACATCATCCAATTTATCTCCTTCATAACTTGAAAAATAATATAGTAAGACTTTATCTTATTACTCAATACGGACAGCTTATGCCCCTTATGTTAAAAAATAAAGCGATACTGAATATCAGTATCGCTTTATTTTTTAACATAAGAAGTTCATTATTTCTTTATCAAATCCAAACCAATATTGAAGGTTTCAGTTTTACTCCAATAACCTGAAATAAGTTGCAACAATGCACTAGCAGTCTTCGCTTCCTCAGGAATTAAATTAGCAGCTACCAATGCATCCCATACATACATCAAATCATTTTTCATTACAGGTGTTCCCCAATCATCCACCTCTCCAGTTTCACGAAGAGTCATCATAGAATCCAATGCCGACTTATCTAAGTATAAATAGACCTTTCCGGCTTCTTCTTTCTTGTTCATCGGAATACCATTCAAAGCCCATCCCTGCAACTGTTTGATTGTTGCATCTGATACATTAGTCAAATCAATCTGAAACATACTCTTCAACATCTCCTTCAAAACAGAAGGTTCAGACATCAATACCTGATTGATAATTTCTTCCAAGCCGCTTACATCCTGTCCTCCAAGCGCTGCGCCTAAGATATTAGCTATATTCAACTTCACCAAGAGTTTTCCGTTACTTTCACTCCAAGTCGCCAATCCTTCCGGTGATGTAGTAAAGCCAGATACAGCCGCTAAAGAAGTAATTTCTGATTCTTTCGGAAAAGTCTGCATCAACATTCCTCCCATTGCCCAATCCATTAACTGATCAGTGCCCTTTAAAGTCGGCTTATCCACATAAGAGGCTATGATATTTCCATCCTCCTTTAATTCCACAGTATTTAAAACCTGAGGAAGAAGAGCAGCTCCCATCATACGGAACATTCCTGAAGCCACTACTGTAAAAGCATCATTGGCTTCCCATTCTGCGTACAAAGGACCTGATATCGGGAAATTTTTAATTGGATTCTTTCCTTCAGTTACAACAAAATCTTCTGTAGTATAATCAGCCAGTCCATAAGTTCCCACCAAAGGATTCACTGGATTAGGAGTATCTCCACCATTATCTTCACTACAAGAAGTAAACAATATCACTGTACACAATACAGCAAGCATGTAATAAAACAAATTCTTTTTCATCCTTATTATTTTCTAAACAGTTATTAATAAAAACAGATACACTCGGTATTGTTTCTTAAAATCAGTTGCAAAGTAACCCACATTTCACAATACTCACAAGGTCTATTTATCTTATTTTTGTTCCATTTTTTACCTTACAATGAGAATTTATTATATAAATCATTAATTTATATAGCTTATCCACTATTCAAAAAGAAATAATTCTAGTCAATATTTCAGAAAATTTTATCTTTGCAAAAAGAGAAAATAAAATGGAAAAGGAGCTGCCCAAAATAGAATTACCAGAAGAATGGATTATTGGAACAGGAATCAGTAAGGAATTACTAAGTTTATATACCAACTTTCCATGTCGGTTAAAATCGGAAATATTTGTACTTTGTATGGATGGGGAAATCGAAGCCTCTATCAACCTTAATCGGATAAAAGTACAAGCAAACGATTTTGTCACTATCATGCCTGGAAGTATCTTCCAGGTTCATAAAGTAGAAGGTAATCTGAAAATCTATTTCGGAGGATTTTCTTCGCAGTACATTAACCAGGCGGCACTTACACGCTCAGCCTTAGATACATTATATATTACCTTAGGACGTCCTGTCATATCTCTCAAGCCAAAGGGTGCCCAATTATTAGAAGATTATTTCTGCTTTTTAATCAAATTATACGAGTTCTTCAACGAAACAACCCGCAAACTGATTACTCCTCACCTTTATAACAACATCCATACTGGAATAGCGACAATATACCGTAACAAACCGGAAGAAGCTACCAGTAATATTTCCAAAAGCGAACAGCTCTGCAAAAGTTTTACGCAATTAGTAATGCAAAACTACAATCAGGTTCGCAACGTATCTTGGTATGCAGAAAAGTTGAACATTACCCACGCTCATCTCTGCACTACAGTGAAACAAGTTACAGGAAATACATGCATGGAAATTATCTCAAGAATGGTAATTATGGATGCCAAATCACAGTTGAAATCTACCAAGCTGTCAATACAGGAAATATCCGATTCTTTAAATTTTGCCAATATGTCCTTCTTTGGAAAATACTTCAAACGGTATGTCGGAATGAGTCCGTTAGAATATCGCAACAGTGAATAGCACAACTTACGAAAACATTATATATACAAAAAGAGTCCGAATAAAATCCGGACTCTTTTTGTAAAATACTTTATCGCTATTTCAATAAACTTTAT